>DATNFP010000128.1:0-27653 GCA_035606335.1 Flavipsychrobacter sp.
AAATGTGCTGAGTTATTTTGTTCCAGGAAAGGATTTGCTTCTTGGGGTTCTATTGGAAATTCATCAAGTATCTGACGAATGCGACTTACCTTTTCTTTCTTCTGTTCCATCAATCTCAACCTTTCATCAGATGCCAGTCCTATTTGATGCCCTAAACCCGTAAGTCGTAGATCTGCATTGTCCTGTCTTAGCAAAGTCCTATACTCGGCACGGCTGGTAAACATTCTATACGGCTCGTCTGTTCCTTTATTAATAAGATCATCTATCAGTACTCCAATATATGCATCGCTCCTCTCCAAAACAACAGGTTCCTGTTCATTCACATTTCTATGTGCATTTATTCCGGCCATTAATCCCTGGCAGGCAGCTTCTTCATATCCGGTAGTTCCATTTATCTGCCCCGCAAAAAACAGGTTTCGTATCAGTTTTGTTTCGAGGGTAAATTTTAGCTGTGTCGGGGGGAAATAATCATATTCAATTGCGTAGCCGGGACGGAAAAATTTACAATTTTCAAATCCAGGAACTAATCGCAAAGCTTTATACTGAACTTCCTCGGGCAATGATGTGCTGAAACCATTCACATATATCTCCACTGTATTCCATCCTTCGGGTTCTACAAATAATTGATGGCGATCTCTTTCTGCAAAACGGCTTATTTTATCTTCTATGCTTGGACAATATCTTGGACCACTTCCTTTTATCCTCCCCTGATACATCGGTGATTTCTCAAATCCGGTTTTTAGTATATCATGAACTTCCTGGCTTGTATAAGTGATCCAGCAGCAACATTGAGCTTGTGATTTTATTTTTTCAATGGGTAAATACGAAAATCCTACTATTTCTTCATCTCCATCCTGTATCTCCATTTTGCTATAGTCCAGGCTGCGCCCATCTATTCTTGGCGGGGTGCCTGTTTTCAGCCTTGCGCTTTCAAAGCCTAATTCCACCAGCTGTTCAGTAAGACCTGTTGCTCCTTTTTCTCCTATCCTGCCCCCTCCGAATTGTTTTTCCCCTATATGGATCACTCCATTCAGAAATGTTCCATTAGTTAAAACTACCGCCTTCCCATGCACTTTTTGTCCCATTCCTGTCACAACGCCGACCGCCGTTCCACGTGAAACAATCAATTCTTTCACCATGTCTTGCCAAAAGTCGAGATTGGGTGTTTGTTCCAGCATCTCCCGCCAGGTTGCAGCAAAAAGCATACGGTCGTTTTGGGAGCGTGGGCTCCACATTCCCGGACCCTTAGATTTATTTAACATCCGGAACTGGATCATGCTCTTGTCACTCACAATACCGCTATATCCACCTAAGGCATCTATTTCTCTTACTATCTGACCTTTGGCGATACCGCCCATAGCAGGATTACAGCTCATTTGGGCAATAGTCTGCATATTCATTGTTATCAACAGCACTTTCGAGCCCATATTAGCTGCTGCAGCGGCGGCTTCGCAGCCTGCATGACCAGCACCAACAACTATTACATCGTATTCGGGAAACATAAGCACGCAAAGGTACATCTTAACATTTATTACCCAACCATAAATGCTATTAACTACGTCTATATAAATGAAAATGGAAAAGATTTACGGATTTCTTTGAATGTGCGAGTTTCCTACAGGCCCTATCTTTTTTCTGTATACCTAATGCCTTAAATAGATTGTTTTAGATTGGTGATTAGGTGTTCCACGTGGAACACCTAATTAATTTTATAGCATGGCACAATTTTAACACTACTTTAGTCGTTCTATATAATAATTAACAAAATTAGTTTTTATACTTTTACTCAAATTCTTCTCTATGGGCAAATCTCTCTGGTTTATAGCTATCCTCGTGTGTAGCTTAAGCGCAATGCAGGCTTATGGACAAGCAAAATCTTTAACACAAAAACATCGCACAAACCACAAAACCCATGATTTAGCTATTGGCTTTCAGGCTGGAGCTCAAACGATGTTTACTCCAACTATTAATAGTCCTCATTTATTTGATAATCATAAATACAATTTTACTAAGGGAGTTTACCTCAAAAAATACTGGGGCAATTACTTTGGACTTGAGGCAAGCGTTAATTACAGCAATATTCCAAAAATAGATATTTCAGAAAACAGAAATACTACTGGAAATCCAGGATTTACGCCTCAGGATAAAATATACACTATAACTATTCCTATAGTTATTCAATATTATATTTTGCCGAAAAGCTGCAAATTCAGACCATATATAGGCGCGGGAGCAGTTTATTGTAAAAATAATAACTTCTTTAGTCCTACTCCTCCCATTTCTGGAGATCTAATAAATCAACCAAAGCCTTCTATTCAGTGTAACTCTTATATCAGCATTTCCGTTGTTCAGGGTATTACTTATGAAGTAAATACTAAGATTCAGTTCAACGAATCCCTACACTTTGAACCAAAAAATAATTGTTGTAATAATACCCTTGGTTTAAGCCTGGGTGTTGGTTATAAATTATAAGATCGTTTTTGTGTTTTTTGAAGCATCCCAAATAGGATGCTTTTTCTTTTGTTCCACGTGGAACAAACAATATCTTAGTGCAAAACATTTCCTAATGAAGCTATTCTTTTTACTCCTATTTCTTCCATTTATGGCTGTCGCGCAAGAAAAAGTAGACTTAATTATTCATAATGCTACTATCTATTCTGTAAATGCTGCCTTCGATAAATATGAAGCAATGGCAATAAAAAACGGGGAAATTGCTAATATAGGAAGCGAAAAAGATATTCTCAACAATTATAAAAGTGATAATAAGGTAGATTGTAAAGGAAAATTTGTCTACCCAGGCTTTATCGATGCCCATTGTCATTTTAGTGGATACGCCTTAGAGCGATATTTATGCGATCTCAAAGATTTAAATTCTTATGCTGCCGTAATAAAAAAGGTTGTTGATTATGATAAAACAAATAAACTAAGCTGGATATTCGGGCGTGGTTGGGACCAGAACAGATGGAAGGTAAAAGAATTTCCCACAAAAGATACATTAGATAAACTATTCCCTGGTAAAATTGTCATCCTGGAAAGGGTGGATGGACACGCCTTATTATGCAACCAAAAAACATTAGATCTCGCAGGCATTACTGTAGATACCAAAATAGAAGGTGGCGTGATAGAAAAGAAAAATGGAAAGCTTACCGGAATATTGATAGACAACGCAATGGACCTTGCTAAAAAGGTTATCCCCACATTACCAGAAGACGCAGCAACTACCTATCTGAAAGAAGTGGAGGGTGAATGTTATGCAGATGGGCTAACCGGAGTAGTGGATTGCGGAGTTAAAAAATCTGTTATTGACCTTCTCAAAGAATTATATAACAATAATGAACTGGAAATAGGAAATACTTTACTCCTTGCCAATGATAAAGAAACATTTGATACTTATCTAAAACAAGGCCCTCAGAAATATGGGCAATTACAAATCACAGGGATCAAACTTTATTCAGATGGGGCTTTAGGCTCAAGAGGCGCATGTCTTTTGCAAGATTATAACGATAAACCCGGACATAGAGGATTAATCATTACTCCTGTAAAAGAAATGGAGGCTGTGGCCGCATTGGCAATAAAATATAACTGGCAATTATGTACCCATGCTATCGGTGATAGTGCCAACAGAACAATGCTGCAACTCTATGCAAAATACCTCCAAAATAAAAATGACAGAAGATGGCGTATAGAGCATGCGCAGGTTGTAGCCCCAGCAGATCTACATTATTTCAAAGATTATTCTATCATTCCATCGGTACAACCAACTCATGCTATATCCGATATGCCCTGGGCTATAGACAGGCTGGGAAAAGAAAGACTACCTCATGCTTATGCTTATAAAGATTTACTACAGCAAAATGGCTGGGAGCCATTAGGAACAGATTTCCCGGTAGAAGCGATAGATCCTTTAAAAACTTTTTATACTGCTGTATATCGCAAAAATGCTAAGGGTGAACCTAAAAATGGGTTCCTATATGAAAATGCGATTACAAAAGAAGAAGCTTTGAAGGGTATGACGATCTGGGCTGCAAAAAGTGTTTTCCGGGAAAATGAAAAAGGAAGTCTTGAAAAAGGTAAAGACGCTGATATAGTAATTTTAGACAGAGATATTATGGGTACAGAACAGGATGCCATTCATGCTAAAGTACTATATACAATAGTAAAAGGGGATATTAAATATAAGTATAATAAATAATATATTTATCCTCCTAGTCCAAATTGTTTACTTAATTCCAGCATTCTGTCTATAGGCTTTTTAGCAGCAATTCTTAATTCTTCATCCATGGTTATTTCCGGTCTTTCATATTTCAGGCACAAATAAAGCTTTTCCAATGTATTCAGCTTCATATGAGGACAATCATTACATGCACATGAATTATCCGGAGGTGCAGGGATAAATGTCTTCTCAGGAGAATTTTGCCGCATTTGATGCAATATTCCGGTCTCTGTTGCCACGATGTAGCTTTGGCTGTCATCTGTCTCGGTATACTTCAGTAATTGTGTTGTAGAGCCTATAAAATCGGCCAGTCGTAATACAGGATCTTCACATTCGGGATGTGCTATCAATTTAGCATCTTTATGACGTTCCTTAAGCTTCGTTATCTTTTCAAAAGAAAATATCTCATGTACCATACAAGCCCCATTCCACAATACCATATTACGGCCTGTTTTCTTATTTATATACCCTCCTAAATTCTTATCAGGTGCAAATATTATTTTCTGATCTTTTGGCAAGCTCTCTACTATCATTTGAGCGTTTGAAGAAGTACAAATAATATCGCTCAATGCTTTAATACCTGCAGAACAATTGATATAAGATATAACTAAATGATCAGGATGTTGCTCTTTAAACTTTTTAAATAATTGCGGCGGACAGCTATCACTTAATGAACAACCGGCTTTTAAATCTGGTATTAAAACCTTTTTACCAGGGTTAATGATCTTGGCAGTTTCTGCCATAAAATGCACTCCTGCAAAAACTATAATATCTGCCTTTGTCCTTGCTGCATTCTGCGCCAATCCTAAGCTGTCTCCTATGTAATCCGCGATATCCTGTATATCCGGTTCCTGGTAGTAATGTGCAAGTAGTACTGCATTCTTTTCTCTTTTCAGCTTCCCGATCTCTTCGAATAAATCAAGGGATGAATCTATTTCCAAATCTAAAAAACCTTTTTGATTTAAACTACTCACAGCAGATTCGAAATGCACATCCATAATAATAGTATTAAATAAATTTTTAAAAAAAGATTATTATTAATTAGGACTGTGGATTTGTGCAAACAAAAAACATATCCCTATTGCAAAATAAAACAAAGTATCTCATACACATCTTACTAAGAACTTATAGACATCTGAAAGTATTGCTATAATTGGATACTCACATAAGAATGTGGAATTGTGAATTACTTCCAATGTTAGTAAATTGTTAAGTCTTAATATCGTAGATGGGTGTTGGTAAGTAGAGAAACACTGGAGAGAAATAAAAGTGACTTTTAGTTTTAAACTGTTTAGAGCACAAAAGATAAATTTCTACAAAAGAAATACACAGTTGTTAACAGGGAAAAAGGATAAATAAATAATGAGAGTAAAATTATTTATAATGAGAGAACAATTGGTTTGATATAAAAAATTTTATACAAATAAATGCACCACTATTCACATAGGAGATGGATAAATAAAATATTATAAAGCAGCAATTACAAAAGAAAATAAATAGCTATTAATACTTGAATATGTTATTTATTTTTATTGCAAAAAATATTATGAAAAAACACCTACTTTCCTTAGTTCTGCTTTGCGCAGTTTTTACCGCACCCGCACAAACAGGTCTTATTGCTCATTGGGATTTTAATGGGGAATCAAACGATGTTTCAGGAAATGGACATACGGGCCACGCATTAAATACAATTGATACCACAGGCATGACAGGAGCTGTACACACTGCTTATTATTTTAATGGTACAAATAGTATAGTTACTGCTCCCTACAAGCCGGATCTTAATCTTACAAAATTTTCGATATGTGCTGTCCTAAAGCCTATCGGTTTTTATAGTGGCTCATGCCTTTCCAATACAATTTTTACAAGAGGACGAGAGTATCCGATTGAGGGTGTCTATAGTTTGTACTTTACTAATGTAATAAATGAGTGTTCCACTTATGACTCATCAAAGGAATCATTTGGTTCAGAGGCAGGAACAGACAAATCTGCTTCAACCATAACAGGATTTAATGATAGCCCATGGATATCAAAAAATGTTTGGTATAAGGTCGTTGTTACTTATGATAGCACATATTGGAGAGTATATGTAAATGGTGTATTCCTGGACTCTGTGGCAGGAGCTGGTTCTCCGATCGGTAATTCCACCGACAGTGTTTCAATCGGTATGAGTATATATGATGTGATTAACGACCCAGCTTATCCATATAATTTTAAAGGATTTATTGATGATATCCGTCTCTACAACAGAGTGTTAAGCGACAGCGAGATTACTCATTATAGTCCTTTGGCAATTAATGATCCTGTCTCCCATAGAGCAATATCGGTTTATCCAAATCCAGCGTATAATGAAATAACAATAGAAAATTCTGAAAATAATACGGTAGCGATATATAATTCAATTGGTCAGAAAGTATATGAAGGTTATATAGCAAATCAAATCCAAAAGCTTGATATCAAAAACTTTACCAACGGCGTTTATATAATGCAGATCACAAATTCAGCGGGATATAAAGAAAGTCTGCGTTTTATAAAAATGTAGAGTCTTCGTCTTTTCCCTTTGTCCTATTTTTAAGATCCGGGTTGTCTATAGATCATTAATAACTTAAAAACATTTTATGAAAGAGTTTGCATTAATTTTCAGAGTACAACCAGATCTTGCGACCAATGTCAATCCCGCAGAGATGCAGCAAAGAATGACCAACTGGATGAACTGGATGGGAGGTATTGCTGCCAAGGATAAATTGGTGAGCAATGGCAACCGCCTTGGACTAAAAGGTTCCAAATTGGTGGGTAAGGACAGTGTGGTTTCTGATGGACCATTTACTGAAGTAAAGGAATTCATTAATGGATATATTATCATCAGGGCTGATTTTGTTGATGCTGCTGTTGAAATCGCAAAAGAATGTCCTATAGTAGTAGGCGGTGGCGGAAGCGTAGAAGTACGCCCTCTGGTAGCAATGGATTATAATGAACAATAATTAAAGGCCGGCTTTTGCCGGCCTTTTTAATCATGGAAGAGCTTCTTCTGATACCGCAATTATATCGCCAGGAATATAGCAAGATGGTTTCTTTGCTATGCAGCCGTTTTGGTATAGACCAGATAGATGCAGCAGAAGATATTGTTAGCGAAACATTTTTATCTGCGGCTGAAACCTGGGGTATGAAAGGCATGCCGGATAATCCTGTGGCATGGCTCTATAGAGTAGCAAAAAATAATGTGCTGAATGAGTTGAAACACGAACGCGTATTCAGGAAGCAGGTAAAAGGAGAACTGATTCAAAATACTTCTATCAGTGCAGAGCCGGAGTTTGATATATCCCGGCAAAAGATTAATGACAGCCAGTTGCAAATGATCTTTGCTGTCTGCCACCCATCTATTCCCATCGAAGCCCAGGTAAGCCTCGCCCTTCGGGTTCTTTGCGGATTCAGTATTGATGAAATAGCACAGGCGCTTTTAACAACAAAAACAAATATTAATAAAAGGCTGTACAGAGCAAAAGAAAAATTACGATTAGAAAATATAAAATTTCCCCTTCTTGATAACACAGCACTCAATGAAAGGCTAGATGCAGTACTCATTACTCTTTACCTGCTTTTCAACGAGGGATACTATTCAGCAAGTCCCGATAAAGTGCTCAGGAAAGATCTTTGTGTGGAAGCGATGCGGCTTGTCTATCTTCTGACAGAATATCATGATGCAAAGGGAGCTACAATTGCGTCCCAAAATGTATATGCGCTTCTTGCCCTTATGTGTTTCCAGGCTTCCCGCTTCGATGCAAGAATGAGCTCTGAAGGCGACCTTATACTGTATGAACAGCAAGACAATAGTCTTTGGGATATGGAATTGATCAACAGGGGGAACAATTTTTTCATACAATCCTGCGATAAAGGCATGTTATCCCGTTATCATTTCGAGGCTGCTATAGCATGGTGGCACACCCACCAGGCGAATAGCAAAGAAAAATGGGAAAATATCCTGATGTTATATAACCGGTTACTGGTACTTGAGTATACGCCAATAGCAGCCCTCAACAGGGCATACGCTTTTGCGCGTGTATATGGAAACGAAAAAGCAATACATGAAGCCGAAGGTTTGAACCTGGAAGGCAATCTGTTTTATCATAGCCTTCTTGGAGAGCTCTACACAGGACTGATTAACGAAAAAGCCATCTACCATTTTGAGAAAGCACTCACTTTGACAGAAACTATCGCTGAAAAAGCAGTGATCCTGGAAAAGCTTAACAGCTGTAAATGCAGATAATACGTACCTAACCATTAAATTGCCGCAGATGGTGGTCTATATGTTTATAAGCAAAATATCCCACCTGTTCTCTTGTCATCTTTCCGAAAAACCAATGGACAATATACCCGTTTGGAAAATTTGCATATTCCGCTATCGTTTCTATCCATTTATCTCTCTGGAGCAAGACACTGCCGTTATCTTTTACCCTGAACTCAGGCAATGTAGCTGCATTATGTGTTAAAGGACTATCATCCTTCAAGACATTCTTCAAAGCCATTTGGCCAATAAGGTGGCCGAGGAGCATCCTTTTATATATTTTCTTACCTAAATACATTTCGTCCGAAAGGCTGCAATGTTTCATCATCTGGTAAACATTCATTTTGCCCCACCGGGCAACGCTGTATGCATCGAGGCGATTAATTCTGTGAATTAATTCATCTCTTGTTGTTTTATCAAGAATTGTTTTCATATCTACGTTTAATGAACAATGATTTTTTAATGCTGTTGTTATATAGACAACTGGCATTCCCGAAATTGGACATGGAAGAAAAGAAATTATGGCTGAATAATACTTATAATATTATTTCCTTATATTTTAGATTTATAGGATTATATATGATATAAACCCTTATAAATAAGGATTTTTAATGACTTTAAACTTCTTTATCCCGATTTTTCGTATAAATTTGCCATCCTTATAATAATGTAACACACAACCTATATGGCTGTAATTCAGAAAATCAGGAATAAATATGGAAAGCTTGCTGGCGGTATCATTGCAGTAGCGCTGGTAGGTTTTATATTCATGGATGCTGCAAGTGGGCGCTTCGGAGAATTTTTTGGGCACAATACGAGCGTAGCTAAAGTAGATGGACAGAAAATAGACGAAAAAGATTTTTCGCTTCGCCAGAAAGAATATGAAACGCTGTATGGCATTTTTGCGAAGGGCCGTACGCTTGATGATAATGCAAGAGCACAACTGAATACCGAAGCATTGCAAAATATGCTTTTTGAACAAGTAGCAGCAGAAGCTTGTGATAAGCTGGGTATTGAAACCACAGAAGATGAAAAGAAAGAACTTATTTATGGCTCATCCCCTGATCCTATGGTACAGCAATATCCAGTATTCGCTGACCCGCAGACAGGCGCATTTGATCCAAGACGTGTTAAAGCATTTGAGCAACAGGCTAACCAGGTAGATCCTACCGGGAAAATGCTGAGTGACTGGGAAAATGTAAAATCTTATGTGCTGCGTAATAACCGCTATACAAAATATGTTTCGCTGTTTGTGAACAGTCTTTATACTCCCAAATACCTGATTGAAGAATTAGCAAAAGGCCAGGCTGAAAAAGCAAGCATAAAATATGTAAAAGTTCCTCTTACCTATGTAAGCGATAATGATGTAAAAGTTACAGACCAGGACTTAAATGATTATATACAAAAGCATGCTGCACAGTTCCAGGTATATGAACCATCACGCAGCATAGCTTATGTTTCATTCGATGTGATACCTACACATGCAGATACGGCAAGAGCACTTGATCCGCTGAATAATCTGAAAAATGATTTTGCAACAGCTAAGGATGACGAAAGTTTTGTAAACCGTAATTCAGACGAGCAGCTTGTAAAGGGCGTATATTATAATAAAGCAAATTATCCTTCGCGTTATATAGATACGTTGTTAAAACAGCCTGTTGGAACTGTATTCGGTCCATATCTTGAAAACAATTCTTACAAGATCACAAAAATCTTAGACAAAAAAGATTTGCCGGATACTGTAAAATGCCGCCACATACTTATTGTTACAAAAGCGCAGGGTAAAGATATATTACCGGACAGCGTAGCTAAAAACAGGATAGACAGCATAGTAGGGGCAATAAAAGCAGGAGCAGATTTTAAAGCGCTTGCAGAAAAATATTCTGATGATAATAACAGTAAGAAAAACGGCGGAGAAATAACCGTTCCATTACAGCAAAGACCCGGTTTGGTAAAAGATTTTGGTGATTTTATTTTTGAAGGAAAGACCGGAGAAAGTAAAACAATAAAAGTAAGTAGTGATAACTACTCAGGCTACCATTATGTAGAGATACTCGATCAGAAAGGGATACAGCCTGCAATTCAAATGGCTACTATCAGCAAATCTGTATTTGCGGGCGACAGCACAGAGCAGGCAGTATATGCAAAAGCAACTGAATTTGCAGCAAAAAGCACTACAGCAACAGCGTTTGATGAAAATGTGAAGAAGATGGGCTATAATCAAAGGCTGGGTGAAAGTGTTAAACCGGGCGATTTCACAATTCAGGGTCTTGGTCCTGATCGCGAAGTAATAAGGTGGATGTATGCTCAAAAATTAGGAGATGTCTCAAATGTATTTTCTTCAGAGAGTCGCTATGTTGTTGCCAAGCTGATCGATATTCACGATAAAGGTTTATTGCAGATAACACCTGAAATAAGACCAAGACTGGAAGCAATGGTAAAAGCGGAAAAGAAAGGAGATATGATCGCTGCTAAATTTAAAAGCCTTGGTTCTCTAGATGCGATCGCCAAGTCATCTAATCAGCAAATACAGGAAGCAGATTCCTTTAACCAAAGCGCTATGTATATACCCAACCTTGGCTTTCAGCCCAAAGTGTTAGGCTATTCATTCTATAAAGGATTTAACCCAAATACGGTATCTCCAGGCATAAAGGGATCAGATGGCGTTTACTTCATCACCCTTATCAACCGCTGGACAAGACAGCTTGATCCGACTGTAATGAATATGATGCAGCGCCAGATACAGATGCAGGAAATGCAGCAAAAGAATGGTATGAACGAAATGCTTCGTCAGATGCTGCTTAGAAAAGCAGACATCAAGCTATACCCAAATAACATATAAAGTATCAAAAAAGCTTAACCATATATCAGCAAAAACAGCGCCCTCGAAGGGCGCTGTTTTTTTTAATGCTCATTAAAGTAAAGTAAATTGCAGAGATAAGGAAAAGATAAATGGAAACGATTGTTAACAAGGTGGCAGAAAGCGGTATCATTACACTCGACCTGGCTAAATATGTACAGGTGGAAGGAGATGTAATGGAATTTGATCTGAAGCCATTTTTGTTCAGAGAGATGATACTGCGCGAAAAAGATTATCGTGCTTCCCTGCAGACCCATGATTGGGCACAATACCAGGGAAAGCAAATAGCACTGCATTGTTCTGTTGACGCCATCATTCCTGTATGGGCATATATGCTTGCTGCATCCTATTTACAACCCGTTGCGACCTTTGTGTTTTATGGTAATGCAGAAGAGCTGAAAAAGAAAATTATCACAGACCGCATAGCAGTAATAGATAAAGAGGAATATAATGACAAACGAGTAGTAATAAAAGGCTGTGGTGATATAGAGATCCCGGCCTATGCTTACGTGGCAGTTACCGAGCATTTGCGCCCGGTGGTAAAATCACTGATGTATGGCGAGCCATGTTCAACTGTTCCCATATATAAAAAGGCTATTCATAAGTAGTTATTAATATCTTAAAAAGGCTTTTTCTTACAATATTTTTACCATTCACAGCTCAGTTTTCTGGTAAAATTTGGTTAGTTTCGTAATGCTCCAAAAGGCTGCTAATTGAAATGAAGCAACACGGTATAAGCGTATACAGTGGCTTACGAAGTATTACCCTTCTACTTTCTGCACTGATATTATTTTTTTCTGCTGACGCACAGGCACCTCAAAATAATTTCGACAAGCCACACGATCTTAAAGTGATTTCAGAAAAAATTGAGAACGGCTATCTTATTAGAACGGTACAATATAGAGAGGGCGGAATGCTGGTTACAGAGACTATATACATGCCTCATGTAAAGATGCAGGATTTGCATAATCCAATTAACCCAGACACTTTGAATAAAGATTCGGTAATGGTGATGGTAGATAAATCCCACTATATAGTACACGTTTATTATAAAAAACATCTGGTACGTAATTACAAAGCAGTTTTTGGCCCGCATCCCCTGCAAAACAAATGTATGGAAGGCGATAGGTGTACCCCGGAGGGCTGGTTTAAAATAGCAAGCAAGAATGCCAATTCACGATACGATAAGTTCATGGGGTTGAGCTATCCTAGTGATTCGGATATAATACGCTTCAACAAAATGAAACAGAAGGGACAGATACCGGCAACTGCACGTATTGGCAATTCTGTAGGCATACACGGCATCTGGCCCGGTGGCGATGACATGATAGAAATGGGAGTAGGGTGGACAGATGGTTGCATAGCTCTAAAAAATAGAGACATCGAAGAGCTTTTTAAATTCGTTGGTGTAGGGACAAAAGTGTATATCAAAAAGTAAGTAATTAATCTATAGATGCCCCGTATTGTAAATCGGGTATTACTTTTTAAACATCTCTCCTAAAAACAACTCGTACATCTTACCCCAACCGACCCACTCACTGCTTGTGCCTAAAGAAAAATTGTGAAATATAGTTATAAGTGTGCTGTGTGTCTGCTGTAGTTTTTTTGTCATTTCTCTTAGAGCGCTTAAGGCGTCTGCAGCATTTAATTTTTCTCCGTACCATGCTGTGGTATCCATAAAACAGAAGGGGTAAATGCGTAAACCTGTTATTGCTTCATTTAGTACATCATACCATAAAAAGGATCTTCCTGTGCCGGCTCTGAAACCAAGATGTGTGCCATATCCCATGCTGTAGTCGGATGTGATACCATGCCCTATCAGCTCCCGATAAGTATCAGGTAATTTCAACTTTATGTAGTGCTGCCTTGAAATAGAAATATTCTTGCCAATTGTTTCCTCTAATATTTTTTTTTCAGCAGGCAGCTCGTTATTTCTATCTGTGTAATAAGAGGGATGTATTCCTATCCAGGCATTGTGCGATAGCCGTTTTATCAGCTTCTGCATTTCGGGATGAGTAGGATTAATATTTTTATCGTAGTTGGTAGCAGAAGGAGCCATCAGGATAAAAAATATCGGTTTTATATTATATAGCTTGTGCAGCTCCTGTATCGCGAAAAAGGTATCGTAAGGATCTTTTTCCCCGTGTAACACCCTGTATCTTTCCTTTACACTTTTAATATTTCCTGAAAGCAAATCTTTTGCATAGCCACCTACTGTTCGCCGCCTACCCTTGTGTAGATAGGAATAGGCAATATCGATGTCATAAGTTGGTTGGTAAGAAAATGACAAAGGCGATAAATGCGTATTGAATCGTTCTTTGAGCATGATCATTAACCCTTCTATCCATTCATCTATTAATGGTTCGCGCAACCAACCCATTTTATAGAGTATGCTTTCTTTTGCTGGATAGCGCCCATGTGCATCGGCCTTAAAAGGATAATATTCCTCATAACGCGATAGCAGGAAAAATATAGCTGATAGGATATCAAAAGGCAAAGAGAAAGATTTTTCTTCATCGGCGTCTATTGCACAAAGCGTAGGTATATTATTCCATGTGCCTGTTATGATCTCATATTTTTTTATTCCCTGGTGCCATAACAATCCGGCATCGGGTATGGATAACGCATTCGGAAAGGACTTTCCGTACGAAATAAAAAAAGACAAATCATCAAGATCTTTTTCATTTTGTACTAATTTATAATCTACGTGCAATTGTTCCTTAAACAACCAGTCTAATACATAATGTAAACGGGTGCTTTTCTGAGCGCTATATACAACAATGGTATCCAATAGGTAGTTAACTTTTAGCGCGTTCTTTCCAAAGCTGATTAAATGATTTTTGTGCGAAATGCAATTCGGAGCGGTGTAATGCCCAGCTATCTTTGAACAGCCTGTTTACTATTTTATCTTTTATTCCTGCCCCGGCGCTATTCATAAGTGCGCGACTCAGCATAGCACGTTTCCAGAAATTCCAGGCAATATTTTCCTTCGTGCCATTCAGATTTTCTTCTGTTGCAATATGCCTGTTTTCAAGCAGCATGCCGTGTATATTTATTTTCACAGGACATACTTCAGAGCAATTGCCGCAAAGGCTTGATGCGTAGCTGAGATGTTTAAACTCGTTCATTCCCTCCATGTGTGGGGAGATCACAGAGCCAATGGGGCCGCTATAAGTTGTTCCATAAGCATGGCCGCCAATGTTTTTATAAACAGGGCAGGCGTTGAGACATGAGCCGCAACGAATACAATACATGCTTTCACGTACCTCTTTGCGCAATAGATTGGTACGGCCATTGTCCAGCAGTATCACATACATTTCATCAGGGCCATCGGTTTCATTTTTTTTGCGGGCGCCCGTGAAAATGGTATTATAAACCGTCACCTGCTGGCCTGTGCCATACGTGCCTAATAATGGCCAGAACAATGCGAGGTCATAAACAGAGGCCAATACCTTTTCTATACCCACTATGGCAATATGTGTTTTGGGAAAGGCTGTACTCAATCGCCCGTTTCCTTCATTCTCACTCACACACACAGCACCAATATCTGCCAGCAGGAAATTTCCACCGGTAATGCCTATCTCTGCTGTGGTATATTTTTTTCTAAGTTTATTGCGGGCTATTTGTGTCAGTTGCGGAGGTGTAAGTGTTGGATCAGTTCCTAATTTTTGTGCAAACAGTTTGGCTACATCTTCTTTGCTTTTGTGCATTGCCGGTGTAACAATATGGTATGGTGGCTCTCCGTCAAGCTGTTGTATATATTCTCCAAGATCTGTTTCAACAGACTCTATATTATGTTCCGCAAGGAAGGCATTCAGATGAATTTCTTCCGTCACCATCGATTTGGCTTTTACTACTTGCTTTGCATTTTTTTCCTGGCAAATGGAGAGTACGGCTTGTTGTGCTTCCTCGGCATTTTCTGCCCATATCACTTTACCCCCATTTGCTATAAAATTCTTTTCAAAATCTTCCAGGTGTTTATCCAGATGTTCTATAGCGCTCCATTTTGCATTCTTTGCTTTCATGCGTGCCAGCTCCAGGTTGGCAAACTGTTGTTTGCCTTGCATCACTGTATTGTTATACTTCTGTATATTAAAGTTCAGCTTCCGTTTATGTTCCAGGTCTCCGGCTTTCACAGCGCTTTTGGCAAGAAATGCAGATTGGCTTTCAGTCATAGCACATCAAAAATAACCCGAATTCGGGATTAGTGCTACCATTGTATTATCAAATATTATTTATATTATTGTGTTGGGGGAAACATTAGTTTTTTATTTCATTTTTCACGGTACTCACCGGCAACCAAAATACCATGACTCCACTACTCAGCTTTTGCATCGCCATAATATTTGTATTGGCATTGCTCAGTATCATTACGACATCTGTTTGTGAAGCAATTATATATTATTTCAGGACAAGAGCAACATTTTTGCTAAAAACCATCAATGATGTGTTGAATGATGGTCTACTAAATAAAAACTATTGTCAGCTATTATATGATCATCCCCAGATCGACTTAACAAGAAAAGATGCAAACAGCCTGCCTGCTTATATATCGTCTTCCAATTTTACAGAAACATTGATAGACGTCTTATGCCGTGACTACGAAAATGCCAATATAAAATTCATAATTGATGATGAGGGCAATACAAAAGTAAAAGAGCTTCCTGCAATGGACCAGTTTAATACATTTAAAGCCGCAGTACGCTCAATGAATTATAGTGATCTGCAAATATTACTTACCGGTTTCATTAAGCGAAGCGCTAATCTCAAAGAACTACAGACCAATATATCTAACTGGTACAATCAATTGATGGATAGGGCAACAGGATGGTTTAAAATAAAGATACAGCGGTGGCTGTTTTTTGTTTCGCTTGCTGTGACCATAGCGCTGAATGCCAATTTTTTTGTGATTGTAGAAAACTTATGGACCAATAACCAACTGACGCAAAATGTAGCGGTGATGGCCCAAGACTATGTCGCGCAAAATCCCAATGCGAGTGCTGTAACGGATTCGCTTGCACAAAAGACTGCGCAGCAAACGCTGACAATTCTGGAGTCTACCAATTTGCCATTCGGATGGAGGCAATGTCCTATTAAGGCGAATGCGGGATTTGAGCACACATGGTATGGTACGGCAATAGGCTGGATAGTGATGGGGGTACTTCTAACCTTTGGCGCACCTTTCTGGTTCCAATTACTTTCCAAGCTTGTTAACATAAGAAAAGCAGGTGTAAGACCTGATTAAAATAAACTACTATGCCTTCATATATCAATTGTCACGCCCACACTTTCAACGCCAGGCATGTACCTGAATACTTTCTTTCATTCAGAGTATCTAACAAGCCGGAAGCATCTTTTTTAGGAAGACTGTTCAGGACGCCTGTGGTAGGGGGGCTTGTTCTTAAGATGCTTAATATGTCAGCAAACGGGAAGAAATATGCCAACTTCCTTCGCATTGGTGAAATGAAAACGCAGGATGTAATTTTCGAAGACATTAAATCGAAATATCCTGCCGGGACAAGAATTGTAGTGCTGCCACTCAATTTCCAGTTCATGGGCGCTGGTAAGCTCAATATCCCTTATACACAGCAGCTCGCTGAACTAAAGGAAGTAAAGATGAAATATCCTGATGAGTGTCTGCCTTTTGTATTCATAGACCCGCGAATGGGCACAGCAGAGCAAAACATGGATTTCGTAAAAAGCTATATTGACCAGGGATTTTCAGGGATAAAAATGTATCCGAGCCTGGGATATTATCCTTTTGATAGCAGGCTGGAACTGATGTATGAATATGCACAGGAAAAAGGTATCCCCATATTAACGCACTGCTCACGAGGTGGTATTTATTATGTTGGAAATGATGTACCGGACGAATTTCAAAATCCCCAGAGTTTTAATCCACCAGCAAATCTTCCGACACCACGATTTACTTTCAAAAAGCCAATGGAGGACTTTAAAAATAACTTTATAGACCCTGAAAGCTATTATGAGGTCTTATTAAAATTCCCAAAACTTAAAATGTGCTTTGCACACTTTGGTGTAGATGATGATAAACCTTATCCTGATAGCAGTACAACCCCGGATGACAACTGGTATGAGAAAATTGTGAACCTGATGGATGAATATGAGAACGTTTATACAGATATTTCGTATTCTTTAACGCAGGATAAATTCATGGCTGGTTTTGTGAATGATTATAAAATGAAGTTTTCGGATAAGGTGAAAAACAAAATACTATACGGCACAGATTATTTTATGATAGAGCAGGAAGATCATTGTACAGAGGACTGGCTTTTTAACAATGTAAAAACATTGTTGGGACAGGAAGCAATGGATAAGCTTGCATATACTAATGTTGAAGATTTTTTAATGCAGGCGTAATGATCTGTGTTCACAATAAGTTATTGAAAAGATAACCTGATAAAGCCATTAAATGGTTTTCTAAGGCATTGAAAAGTACCTTTATAACATATTTTAGTAGGAGATAATTTATAATTTAAAAAACCTACTTATATGGCGAAGAAAAAAAGCGTGACTAAAAAGCCACAGCAACATAAAAAGTCATCAGGTACTATTACTGTTTTCCAGCCTCAATTTGCAGAAGTTCTGCCATCTAATGATCCTGCTGCCTTTAAAATAGCTCATGATAATGACAATCCATTATATAACGAAGTAGTAAAAAATCTGCTGCAATCTATACCGCCTCCTGTCAATCCCAGTAACATGGTACTAACACTGGAAGAAGTTTTGGGTAATGCAGGCAAAGCTGCAGTAAACGATATACAGAAAGTCGGACAGATAGTATTTCACGCCGGCGGAGATACTGGCCCGGTAAAAGGGCCGCAAACCGTGGAACTTGTGGCCGATAAAATGGCAAATGATTTTGTAAACGAGCCTGCAGGTGAAATACCCTCCTTCTTTTTTCATCTTGGCGATGTGGTATATAGCTTTGGGGAAGCGCAATATTACTACGATCAGTTTTACGAGCCATTTCGCAATTATCCCGCACCGATCGTTGCAATACCCGGTAATCATGATGGCCTGATATATACAGGAGACAATGCGCCTTCATTGGATGCTTTCATAAGAAATTTTGTAAATACCGAACCTGTGCATACACCGGAATGCGGCGCACTGCTACGCACCGCTATGACACAGCCGGGAGTTTATTTTGCATTTGATGCACCATTTGTAAGCATCATAGGATTATACAGTAACGTGCTGGAAGATCCGGGGATAATCTCAAGCGAGGGAAATAAATCATCTCCAGTCACTGACGAGCAGATCACGTTTTTGACAGAACAATTAACCCGGTTAAAGAATAGTAATAATGCCGTGATCGTGGCAGTTCATCATCCACCCTATTCTTGGGGAGGCAATCATGGCGGCAGCCCCCGTATGCTCAAAGACCTTGATAGTGCATGCAAAAAAGCAGGCTTTTGGCCGCACGTCATTCTTTCAGGCCATGCACATAATTATCAGCGATTTACAAGAACCGTTGGCAACTATGATATTCCTTATGTAGTTTGTGGTAACAGCGGGCACAATGTTGTGGCATTAAAGGGTACAAATTCGGCTCCTTTGCGTGCCCCTGTTAAAGTATCAGGCACATTGATGTTTGAAAATTATGATGATGCTAATTATGGTTACCTGCGTATAGTTTGTAATAGCAAAACAATGCGCGTGGAATATCATGATGCAACACCCGGACAAAAGACGTATAGCGATGCGGTGACTGTAGACCTGCAAAGCCATACAATGATTTCTAATTGACACACTAAAACACACTATATGAAAACAAGAATATTATCTATTGATGGCGGAGGTATAAAAGGAATAATTCCGGGGAGAATATTGGAATATCTGGAAAACAAGGTTAGAGAAAACAATAAGAATTATTACATCAGCGAGTCTTTCGATCTCGTGGCTGGTACCAGTACTGGCGGCATTATTGCTATTGGCTTGTTATGCCCTGCAGTGGATGGTACAGCTAAGGCTATGTATAGCGTAACTGATCTCTTGAAACTTTATGAAGATAAAGGCAACGAGATCTTTGATACTTCTGTTTTTCAGAAAATAATGAACCTGGATGGAATAGCTCATCAAAAATACAAGAAGGATAATATGGAAAGATTGTTGAAGGAATATTTTGGAGATATAAAATTGAGTGAGCTTTTAAAACCATGCCTTATTTCTTCATATAATATTTTTGATCGTAAAGCTGTTTTTTTCAATAAAACAGATACAGAAACCGGTGGCGGCTTTAATGATTATTATGCACGGGATATAGCAAGAGCCACTTCAGGAGCACCTACTTATTTTCCACCGGCTGATATTAAAACTCTGGAAGGTACCACGTATTATCCTTTGGTAGATGGTGGAGTGTTTGCCAATAACCCTTCATTATGTGCGTTGGTGGAAATGAATAAGCTGCTTTCTGCACAGGCAAAAACAAATAATAAATCTTACCTGCTGGACCTTGCGAACATAAGTCTTTTGTCTATTGGCACAGGTGTTAATATAGCAACAAAGAAAAGCTTTACATACGACCAAACCAAAGACTGGGGCGACTTGCAATGGGCATCTCCACTGATAGATATCATGATGTCTGCAAGCTCTGAGACAATTGATTACCAGTTGCAGCAATTATATTCATGTACAGACAATAAAGAAAACTATATAAGGATACAACCTGAACTAAAAAGGGCTGCACCGGAAATGGATGATGCATCTTCTAAAAATATACAGGCATTGCTTGCAGATGTGGATGAGTATATAACTAACAATTCAGACCTGCTTGATAAGATTGCGGACTTGCTTACAGTACAAAGCACAGTAGTCTCGTAAGCTAAAACGCCATACCTATACCAAATTCCTCAAGCTCGGCTTCTGTGTTGTGAGCTTTGAGATAGGCATCTAAAGTAAGTTCCTTAATAGGGCCATATTCTTTTTTAAGAAGATAAAAATTAAACCCTAATTTTTCATAATAAGGGCCTTCACTCAGATAGGCCTGGCGGATGTAAAAGCCAAGTTGTAGTACGATACCAACACGCCCCATTAAAAATTCGTTACCCAGAAACGCGGCGCTTTTCCATGAGTGTTGGGCTTCGTCGCCCACACCTATTTCGTTATTGCGCAGAAAAGCATAAATGCTGGTATGATAAGAATAATCTAATCCTGTAAAAACTTTATTCCTGCTTGCATACCGCCTGCTGACAAATGCGGAAGCCAAATAGGTGGGAAATTCAGGTCCCTGTGGCGCGGCATACCCCTGGAAAGCAATACCCGCCCTTACCTGGAATAGATACCTGTTACTCAGTCTGGGACGCTCTTTTACGATTCGCTTGGGCCTTGATGTAACAGGATAATATCGGATGCCTATATGCGCCCCGTAAGTATTAATGCCAAGATTAGGTTTTTTTACAGAGGCATCGGATATATGCGTGAAGTTGATGCCTGCCTGCATATCAAAGTGCTGGTTAATATGATAGCGGACATCACTAAAAAAAACAAAAAAATCATTGAACTTGCTTCCTATAACGTTATTGATTGTATTATCTACAGGCACCCTTTCGAATTCTTTTGTAATAAAACCAAGTCCGTTTCCTATACGCATTGTCCATTCTACATCTCTGCCTCTGACTATAGGTATTTGTATATTGGGATAAAGACCTAAAGAACGTCCATATATTGAATCTATACCATAATTAATATACGTTAAGCCGATCCCGATAACCGGAAATTTCCGGCGTTGCTCCCAATCCTTTTTCCCATAAGTCTGAACGACAATATTTACATCAAGCCCTGTGGTTAACGAAGGTATAGGAGGTAAAAAGGCAGGGGTATGTTTGAATATCTTTCCAGCAAATGGGTTTACCTCTATGCCTGTTCCCGCCCACGGTTGATTTTCCTGTGCCATTACAATTGTGCTTAGGGTTAAACACAAAATGAGAAACGATATAGCAAACGACTTGATATAGAAGCGACTCATTATTAATTACAGATCGGGGATGAAGAAAACAAATATAAACTCATTTCAATGAATAAGGAACCCGATAGTTTTTAAAACCTGAAAGAATAGTATATATAGCTTAGTGTTTTATGTAACTTTAACTCGCAATTTTATTTTTCATGCGCCGACTGGCTGCAACACTTTTACGTTGGTTTTTGCAGGGACTTATATTATTAAGCCCCATTGCCATCACAGCATACATAATGTATGCTGTTTTCGACCATGTAGATAGGTTGGTACCTTATGTACCCCGGGGTATTGGCTTTTTCATCATTATTTTTTTCGTAACCATTATCGGCTATTTAGGCACGAGATTTTTTATCGGTAAGTGGTTGTTCGATGCTTTCGGTTACCTGGCGGAACATACGCCGGGCGTTAAGTATATATATAGCTCTATTAGGGATATGGTGAGCTCCTTTGTAGGAGATAAAAAACGTTTTAATAAACCAGTGTGGGTCTGTACCAACATGAATCCCGAGATATGGCGTATAGGTTTTATGACACAGCGTGATATGGCCTATATGGGAATGGCAGGGAAAGTAGCAGTTTATTTACCCCATGCTTATGCAATTTCAGGTTGGGTGATAATTGTGGATGAGAAGAATATAAAACCCGTTACGCGAATGAATGCCGCAGAAGCAATGAAGTTTGCTGTAAGTGGTGGTATCACTAATATTGAAGACGAAAAACATGAATTCATTAAGAAAAATCAACTTTAATGCCGGGCCTTCTGCATTGCCCGACGATGTGCTGGCACAGGCATCCGAAGCGGTAATAGAATATAATAAGAGCGGGATGTCTATTCTTGAAATACCGCACCGTGGAAAAGAGTTTGACGCGATATTGCAGGAGAGCTTTGCGTTGGTAAGAGAATTATGCCAGATAGATGACGATTACGAAGTGCTATGGATGCATGGTGGCGGCCGCACTCAATTCTGCATGATACCTATGAATTTTCTGGGTGAGGAAGATAGCGCAGGATATATAGACAGCGGTCACTGGGCTGAACAAGCATTGGAAGCTGCAGCATTTTATGGGGATGTGCAGGTGCTCACGTCTTCAAAAGATGTGAATTATAGCCGCCTTCCCGAGTGGCCTTCCAACATCCCAAAGCAATTGGCTTATCTGCATTTCACTACTAATAATACTATTTATGGCACGCAATGGCATCAAATACCAAAAACACATGTGCCGTTGATTGCAGACATGAGCAGTGATATTTTTTATAAAAAGCAGAGCTATAACCACTATGATATGTTTTATGCTGCTGCTCAAAAAAATATGGGACCAGCTGGCGTTACACTCGTCGTTATCCGGAAAGACATGCTTGACCGTATTGACCGCGACCTGCCGTCCATGTTTAATTATAAAGCCCATGTGAACAGCCGCTCATTACTGAATACGCCCCCTGTTTTTGCTATTTATGCCTCGCTGCTAATGCTTCGCTGGACAAAACAAAAGGGGCTTGACATTGTAGAAAAGGAAAACATCCTGAAAGCGCAAATGTTATACAATGAGCTAGATAGAAACAGTATGTTTGAACCCACAGTAAAGCACAAGCCCGATAGAAGCCTTATGAACGTATGTTTTACTGCGGCTAATAACGCTGATGAAAATGCTTTTCTCGATTTTTGCAGTGCCCGCAATATTACCGGCATCAAAGGCCATCGTTTTGTAGGGGGCTTCAGAGTATCTATTTATAATGGTGTTACCGTAACTGCTGTAAATGCACTGGTAGAAGCTATGAAGGAATTCGAAGCATCGAAAAAATAAATTCTTTCAACACAGTAAACAATTAGATCAAAAACAATAAAATCTTAACTAAGCCGATTTATTTTCCTGAAATATATTTGGTAGTTCAAAATTAAAACATGGCAAAAATCATCCCCTTCCAGGGGCTAAGACCTAAGAAAGAGTATGCAGACAAGGTAGCAACATTGCCGTACGATGTAGTAAGTGTGGCCGAAGCCCGCGAATTCAGAAAAGAGCCGTACAACTTTTATCATGTAACGAGAGCTGAAATAGACCTTCCTGAAAGTGTGGATGTGCATAGCCAACAGGTATATGACAAGGCTAAGGAAAACCTCGACTGCATGATAGAGGATAAAGTATTGTTTCAGGATAAAGAACCATGCTATTATATATATGAGTTGATAATGGATGGCCGCTCACAAACAGGCCTGGTATGTGCGTCTTCATGCGACGATTATTTTAATGGTATTATTAAAAAGCATGAATTTACACGCCCGGAAAAAGAGCTTGATCGCATCAATCACATGTTAGCTGTCAGGGCACAGACAGGAGTAGTATTCCTTGCTTACAATGATCATGACGAAATACAGAATGTTATTGAGCGATGGAAGAAACAGCACCAGCCAGAATACGATTTTACTGCAAGCGATGGCGTGCGCCACATCTTTTGGGTAATAGATGATTATCCCCGTATTGCTACCATCACTCACTATTTTGAAGAAGAGGTGCCTTGTACTTATATAGCTGATGGTCATCACAGGGCAGCATCTGCTGGAAAAGTTTGCAAGGAAATGAGAGCCAACGGCATATCTGTTACAGGAGATGAATCCTTCAACTATTTTCTCACTTGTATATTTCCGGCAAGCCAGTTACAGATTTTGGATTATAATCGTGTTGTAAAAGATCTGCATCACATGGTGCCCGAGGAATTTTTGCAGGCATTGGAGCAGGATTTCGAGATATACAGACTCGGTGATGAATCATACAAGCCAAAAGAGCCACATGAGTTTGGTATGTACCTGAAAGATGCATGGTACAAGCTTGTAGCCAAAAAAGGCACTTATACTGATGATCCTATTGGTGTATTGGATGTTACCATACTGCAGCAGAACGTGCTTTCTAAAATATTGGGTATTAACGATCCGCGTACGGATAAGCGTGTAGACTTTGTAGGCGGCATAAGAGGATTGGCAGAATTAGAAAAAAGAGTGAATAGTAAGGAAATGGCTGCGGCATTTGCAATATATCCGGTTACTATTAAGCAGCTATTCGATATTGCTGATAGCGGTAACGTAATGCCACCCAAAAGCACCTGGTTTGAACCAAAATTGAGGGATGGCCTGGTTACTTATTTGATTTGATCTGGTTTATAAAGGAATTGGAAATAAATAAAAACATTCTTAATGGAATATAGAAAATTAGGAAAGACCGGATTAAAGCTTAGTGCATTGTCTTTTGGCTCATGGGTTACGTTTAGCACCCAGGTAGAAGATGGAATGGCGGACAAGCTTATGGGTATAGCCTATGACAATGGGATAAATTTTTTCGACAATGCTGAGGCTTATGCCGGTGGTGAATCTGAAAAGATGATGGGCCGTGTATTGAAAAAGAAAAACTGGGAACGCTCATCTTATCTCATTTCCAGCAAAGTATTTTTCGGATTAAAAGGAAAGGATAATAAGCCCAATCAGAGTGGCCTTAGTCGTAAGCATATAATGGAGGCGTGTAATGACGCACTAAAACGTTTCCAACATGAATACCTTGATTTATTTTTCTGCCATCGTCCCGATAAGGAAACACCAATGGAAGAGGTGGTTACCACGATGAACATACTCATCCAGCAGGGAAAAATATTCTACTGGGGTACAAGTGAATGGAGCGCAGCAGAGATAATGGAAGCGCACATGGTAGCAAAAGAATTAGGATTGATAGGCCCTGCAATGGAACAGCCGCAATACAATCTTTTTGAAAGGCAGAAAATGGAAGTAGATTATATACCTATATTCAGGAACATAGGTATGGGCACTACTATCTGGAGCCCGATGGCGTCTGGTTTGCTTTCCGGAAAATACAATAATGGCATTCCCGAAGGCTCACGGTTATCGCTTGAAAATTACACCTGGCTCAAAGACAGGGAAATGACGAAAGACAAGCTGAACAGGGTGAAACAATTAGAAACAGTAGCTATAGATCTCGGTACTAATACAGCAATACTTTCTATTGCATGGTGCATTAGTAACCCGCATGTTACTACGGCAATCCTTGGTGCAACAAAAGAATCGCAGCTAACAGAAAATCTGAAGGCGCTGGAGGTTTATCCAAAGATCACGGAAGACGTGAAAAAGCGGATAGACGATATCATGGGGACGAAGCCTATGGGTGGGTAAAAAGAAGTCTTTTTGCAATATGTTCCACATCCTCAGTCCCTGTACCATTTTGAAGAGAAAATGCGATAGTACGCTTACCATTTGTAAGAGCCACAGTTTTTGGATTTGATGGTGTAATTACCGCCTTGGCAATTAATTTTCCTTGAACTGTGTAGTAAGAAATTGTCGTATAGGTGATGTCCTTTACTCTATGTTTACTGACTTTGTATTTACCGATGGGTTTTTTATCAGCTCCGATAATATACTTTCCTGATACTGATATTGTAACATTTGGCATGCGGGTGCGGCCTGAGTATCTTATTATAGATGTACCATCAGAATCTATTTCATTGTCGGAAATGTCATATATCTCATTTGGATTAATAGCGAAAAGTTTGCGATGGGCACTATCCCTTTGGGCATAGGCTGTAATGGATAGTAAAAGGAATAGGAACAATAAATGAACTTTCATAAAAAGGATTAAAAGGTTCCTTTAAAGTTACAACTAATAATCTTGCTCATAAAAAAGAACCATCCCAAACAAAGCAGGATGGCTCTTTTATCTAATTCAACGCTCAAATTATATCCATTCTTAGTGTCTGCCGCCTTTATGTGAGCTCTTGCCTGAAGAAGGGCTTTTGCTGCGACCGCTACTTTCTGCCTTTTTAGGAACCTTGTCGCCTTCTTCACGAGCTTCTGATAAGCCTATCGCAACTGCCTGTTTAGGATCGGTTATCTTCTTACCTGAGCGGCCGCTTTTCAGCTCACCTTCTTTCATTTCGTGCATTGCTTTTTCTACCTTTTCTCCGGCTTTCTTGGAATACCTTGCCATAGTGATTGTGTTTTAAAGGGATTATTAAATATTACGCTTTTTAAGAGCATTATCTTTTTCGTAAAAATTTCAGACCATTGCGTAGAAGGCTTATAGACAAGGCTATTGAGGAAGATTGAGGAAATATTTACACAATGAAAAACTTTTTCATATATTCAGCATATAGCTTATCCAATATAGCTACATGGCACATGCTTATGTAGCATTAATAAAAATATAGAGCATGGCATTTAGTATCAAGGAATATTTTAAACTGCTTAAAGAGGCAGGGAGTGAATTTGTAAACGATAACGCGACTAAACTTAGCGCGTCCCTGGCTTATTCTGCCATTTTCTCCATAGGCCCTCTGCTGCTGGTTGTCATAACCCTGATAGGCGTTTTCTTTAAAAGGGAAGACGTAACAACCGACTTGTTTAACCAAATACGCGGCCTTATAGGAAAACAGGGAGCAGACCTGCTAATGAGCATATTGACAAACCTGCAGCACCAGAACCACAAAAAATTGTTTGGCATTATAGGAGTTATAGTGCTGATATTTGGTACCACCAGCGTATTTATCGAGATACAGGGCTCTATAAATTATATATGGTCTATAAGGGCTAAGCCAAAAAAAGGATGGTTGAAATTTCTTACTGACCGCCTATTATCTTTTTCTATGGTGGTAGGCCTGGGATTTTTACTTATCGTCTCTTTATTTATAAATACACTAATGGATTTGCTTACAGGAAGGTTGGTGCATTTTTTTGGAGGGACTACAATAGTCTTATTCAATATTCTGAATCTTGTTCTGCTTTTCATTATAATTACTTTCCTGTTTGCTGTGATATATAAAGTGCTCCCCGATGCTAAAATTCATTGGAAAGATGCCCTGGTCGGGGCAAGCTTTACAGGAGTACTGTTTCTGATAGGTAAATTCCTTATAGGCTTGTATCTGGGTAATTCAACAGTGAGCAATACTTATGGGGCCGCCGCTTCTATTATCATCCTCTTATCGTGGGTTTATTATTCGTCCATGATCCTCTATTTCGGTGCGGAGTTCACTAAGGTGTATGCGATACATAAAGGGGAAGGTATAGAAGCAAACAGAACCGCTGTCTTTATTGTAAAAAGAGAAGCCAGGGAGCTTTCTGATCCTACAGACGAAATTGGTAAATGATTACTTGTTCAGCAATAGCTTAATAGATCGGATACTTATAAAACGAAACAGGAACATGCATAGCAG
Organism: Flavipsychrobacter sp.; assembly: GCA_035606335.1. GTDB lineage: Bacteria > Bacteroidota > Bacteroidia > Chitinophagales > Chitinophagaceae > DATNFP01. The sequence goes on from DATNFP010000128.1 coordinate 27,540, forward strand.
GCTGATTACGCAAAATATAGCAAGTTGTGAGAGCCATGCTACATGAAGCATCGTCACCATATAGCACAAGGACGCAATAAGTGCGAGAAATGCCAGATGTGTTAAGAGCCACCC
>DATNFP010000129.1:0-5868 GCA_035606335.1 Flavipsychrobacter sp.
TTCTATTATCAGTGTGCTTATTTCTTTGCCCGTTACGGGATCAAGGCCCGTTGTGGGTTCGTCATATAAAATTATCTCAGGATTTAATATTAATGTTCTGGCAAGGGCAATTCTTTTTTGCATGCCGCCTGATAGCTCAGCAGGCATCATATCCACTGTATTTGCCAGTCCTACATTAGTAAGTGTTTCTATCACTCTTTTTTCCATCTCTTCGTCTGAAAGATTGTCACGATGCCTCCTTACTGAAAATTCCAGGTTTTCACGTATGGTCATGGAGTCGTACAACGCGTTACTTTGAAATAAAAAACCGATCCTCGAGCGTATTTTGTTCAGTTCTTCATTATTAAGTGATAAGATATCCTTCCCTAAAGCTTCAATACTACCTGCATCAGGTTTTAACAATCCGATGATACATTTAATAAGTACAGACTTGCCTGAACCTGAACGACCTAACACAACGAGGCTCTCTCCTTTTTGTAAAGCCAGGCTAAATCCATTTAGCACTATATTTTGTCCAAAGCTTTTTACAAGACCGGAAATTGTTATAACATCTTCCTTTGCGTTAGCAGTTGTGGTAGTGTGATATGTTTGGCTTGCTATATTCATACACTAATTTAAGCCTAACAAGTCTGTTATCTGAACAGATAAAAGGTCTATAATAAAAATCAGCAATGAAGAAATGACAACAGCAGAATTTGCTGCAAGTCCTACCCCTTCTGTGCCCCTATTTGAATTATAACCTTTGTAACAACCGACAATGCCTACTGCGAAACCAAAAAAATATGTTTTTACAATTGCTGGTATTGCGTCACCAAATCTTATTGTATTAAATACCTGTGTAAAATACAGATGCAGGCTAGTGTGGCCACGAATATTAACACCAAGGTAAGAGCCATATAGAGACAACGAATCTGATAGAACGACCAGTACCGGTAACATTAATGTAGTTGCCAGAACTCTGGTTACAACCAGATATTTAAAAGGGTTGGTGCCAGACACTTCCATAGCATCTATTTGTTCGGTTACTCTCATTGAGCCTAATTCTGCTCCAATGCTGGAGCCTATTTTCCCTGTAAAAATCAATGCTGTAATTACCGGCCCTATTTCTCTTACCACAGCAAGGCTTACCATTACAGGCAATTGATATTCTACTCCATAAGAGACAAGTGATGGGCGCAATTGCATTGTTAATACCAGGCCCATTATGAAACCTGTAATGCTTATGAGTGGGAGGGAATTGTATCCGATAAGATAACATTGCCGGATAAATTCTTTGATCTCGTAACGGGGACGAAAAAGTTGATAAAAAAATCCTGCTGTGAATCGGGAAATCTCCCCTGTTTGTTTTAGAAAATCCTCTAAGTATTTAGGTCTTTCCATTTTTAGGATCATTAAGCCAGTCGTACAGTAACATACTTAAATGCATGCACTCAATGGGCATCCAAATATTTCATAAGATAAAAAAAGATTTTTGAATTATAATAACAAAGATATTCAAGTGGCGTATTGCTATATTAATGAAGCAATTAAAAAATGGAAAGGATAGGGGTGTTTAGATGATAGACAGAAGGGTATTGGTAACTAATTCAATCAGGCCTGATTTAAATTTATCTATTTCAATTGCAGCGACTCCGGCTTCTTCTAAAGCAGTCATTTTAAAAAGATCTTCCTGGCCTGCTATCAGGTCTTTCAGATCATCTGAATCTATTTGTCCGCTTTTAAGTTCTTCTCCCCAGGTTTCTAATTCATCTTTCATGCTGTCAATTGTTTGTTGCCCATCAGCTTTGGCCTGATCTTCATAATCTTTCAAAGTTTTTTTAGCCAGATCGATAACCCCTTGCTTTAAAGTATTGGTCAGACTTTGCAAATCAATTTGTGTCATGAGTGCACATTTTAATAATTTATTTATTTACCTGAGGCCTGCGATTGTTTTGTTTTTTTGCTTTCGAGTTCGGCTATTTCATCAAAAGCATTACCTATTTCTTTTTTCTTATCGTCTATGTATGCTTTTTTCAGTTTGCCTTCATTTTCCCAGCGCTTTATAAAGCCACCAAACAGATGTCCATTACTATCCAGTAGTATATCCCACATTTTTATGGTGAACACATTTTTTTGCCTGTGTTTTTCATATTCGTAGGCTTTTTGTAATTCAGTTTGTATATCGGTTATATCTTTTTGGTGAGCATTATAATCATTTGTGGCAAGGTTCATAAAATTAAGCGCATCAACTTTTGCAGAGGTAGTTTGGGCGTAAGCACACTGGTCGTAAAGTGAGATGGTGTTGGAGCAGCTATAAAATATTAATACGCTGGCTAATAAAGATGTATAAAATTTTGTTCGCAAGTTTTATGCTTTAAAGTATTCAAATATAATATTTGATTTATATACATGCAATATTTGAAACTGTTTTAGGCAAATATTGTCCGAATAAAAATATTAAACCCATGCATAATTTAGCAATAAAGAAATATTGTTAAAATTGGAAAGGTGAAGACAATAAAAGTTAACAACAGAAATTTTGATTTATCAGTCTTGTTTTATTAACTTTAAATTAATTTGAATTAAAAACAGAGTGATAACTATATTTTATAGTTGTTTTAAAATCAATTAGTTACACATATCATATAATATATATAATTTTTTACCAACCATTTACATTATATTACTGTCCCTTTTAATTAGAGAAATATTTTTTGTTAAAAAATTGACTGTTGATTATAAATACCTATTTCTCCCTTAAAAATAGCCCCAAAAATAAAGGATAGGTAAAGCAGAGATAATAAAGAAAGGATTTTAGAGAAAATTTAATAAAAAAATTAATAATTGATTTAAAAATCAAGTATGAAATCAACGTTTACTCATTTACTAAAAAGACAAGTCTTAGCAACTATCTTATCTACTATTTTGCTGACTTTAGGGGCAAATGAAAGGGTTAATGCGCAAGCTACGCCCAGTTGCACAGCCGGTTTTTTATTTGGCTGCTCTTATTATGAATCATTTTACAGTGTAAGTGTTAATGGGTATGGCACTTCAAGCTTGTACGATAATTCGTCGTGTGGTGGAACAGGCTCGGGGTATTCAGACAATACTTCTATGCTTGATACCATGCAGGCAGGCTCTTCATACTCGGGTGTTATAACGCCGAACTATTGCTATGACCAGATATTTGCTGTATGGATAGATTTTAATGATGATGGTGTATTTGATAATTCTACAGAACTAGTTGCACCGTTATTTGCGGGTTCGGCATCATCAACATGTATTCCTAGTACTCCTTTTACCATTAATCTTCCTTTGACAGCAAAAACAGGTAAGCATTTAATGAGATTTGAGGCTTCTGAATTTTGTTGTATTCCAATAGACTCTATTGATCCTTGCGGCACTGCTGTTTATTTTTTAGGTATTACTGAATCATTATACGAGGGAGACATTAGAGATTATACAGTTGATATCCTTCCTCCCCCTCCTTGTAACGGTACACCTACAGTTACCACTAGTCCTTCCGGCACTGTGAGTGTGTGCGCTGGCGGTAATGAAATATTAACAGGTAGTGCAGGGGTTTATAGCGGCTTAAAGTATCAATGGCAGGAATTAATTTCCGGTGTTTGGACAAACCTGGCAGGTGATACAACAACGTCGGATACTGTGTTGTCAATCATAAGCAGCAATCAATATAGACTTGCCACCATTTGTACCAATAGCGGTGATACAGGTTATAGCGCTGCTGTTACACTTGCGCCAGGATTGCCTACTTATGCCAGCCTTCCTTATTTTCAGGATTTTGAGAACTGGCAAAACTATTGTGCAAACAGTGATGTACCTGATGGTCACTGGCTCAACCATCCATCTATAGGTGATAGCTCATGGCGAAGGGATGATCAGGGTAGCACTGCTGGTTGGGATACCTATTCCAGCTATTATACCGGGCCTTCAGCTTCTGTAAGCGGCTCTCATAGTGCAGTTTTTCATTCTATAGGTACTTCTTATCCTTATGGATGTTGTTATATGAGTGCTTCTTCTCCTGGTTGGAGTGAAAATTTAACAGGGAATATGGATCTGTATGTTAACTGTAGTGGAGCAGGAGACAAAGAGCTCTATTTTTACTGGAACTGCCCGGCTTACCCTTATGGAGGAACGTTTTCGCAGGAAAATGCAGATACTTTTCAAGTGCTTCTTTCTACTGATGGTGGTTTGACCTTTAACGAGATATGGTGGGGTGATACAGCTAGCCAATGGACAAGAGTGGCATTGCCAATCGTTTCCAATTCAAGCACAACCATTATCCGATTCCAGGGACAAAGAGTGCCTCCAACTGGAAGAGGTTATAGTTATGAATATTTCAATATCTCACTTGATAGTGTATATGTAGCGCCACCATGCAGTGGTACACCAGTGGCAGGGAATATAGTTCCGGGAGGCACATTGAGTACCTGTCCCGGTAAGAGCTATGCCTTTACGATAACGGGCACGAGCCTTGCAGGTAATCTAACATACCAATGGAAGAAATCGACAGATGGAGGTGTTACCTGGATCAATGCGGGTGGGACGGATACAACTCTAAACTTTACTTCGCCACCTCTTTTTAGCACAACAGAATTTGAATGTGTCGTATCATGTCCATTAAGCGGCACTTCAGCAACCACCTCTCCTGCAACGGTGAACATGAGTGGTTTCTCGCCTACTTATGCAAGCATACCCTACACTCAGAGCTTTGAGAACTGGATAACCCGTTGTAACACTTATGATATACCTGATAGCAGTTGGGCTAATTCACCGTCCACTAGTAATAATTCATGGCGCAGAGAAGATCAGGGTGTTTCATACACCTGCTGGTATCCATACGATGCAAAACCACCATCACCACCATCAGTAGATGGCAATCACGGCGCCAGTGTAGAGACAGATGATGCGCAAGAAGATTGTACCTTTATTTTTGGTGGAGGGACTCCCGCACCAGCTAATCTATACCTGTTAGCAAATTGTAATACTTCTGCGACAGGTAATAAGGGGCTACAATTTTATTTAAATAACCCTGCATCAGAAGGTGGCTTTTATCCGAATGACTCCTTTACTGTATCATTTTCAACCGATAATGGAGCGACATTTAATGAGATAGGCAGCTTTGGTCCGACAACAGGCTGGGCATTCGAATCGCTTCCATTACCTTCCAATTCTCCACAAACAGTGATACGTTTCAGTGTATTATATGAAACTCCGTATACTTTTGAAAATAATATTGGTCTTGATCTTGTAAAGATCCTTCCACCCTGTCAGGGCAAGCCTACAGCTGGTACTGTAAGCACTGTAACACCCTGCTCCGGAGTTAACTTCAATTTGTCATTAACGGGGACATCAGAAGTCGCTGGCCTTGCTTATATATGGCAAACCTCTAATGATGGTTCTACATGGAGCACTATATCAGGAGATACATTGCCGATCATCACACAGAATATTACAGTCAATACTTATTACAGGGCAATAGTTACTTGTACCAATTCAGGGTTATCTGATACCACTGCAGCAAAGCTTATTAAAATAGCACCTTTCTATATCTGTTATTGTAATGCTGCCGCAGCAGCGAGCTTTATAGAAACTCCACTTTATAGTGCAGTAAATAACTTCTCTATATTGAAATTACCATCAGCAGACTCAATACTTGATTTCGGTCACGCTACTCCTATCACAAGTAATCCGAACCCATGGGAAACTATCCCTTATGTAGGATATGATACCCTGGTAAGTGATATCACAACTCTTCCTGTATTATATAGAGATACAGTTTATCAGTTCTATGTGACAGTGGGCACACCGAGTTCTTTTGATGATGATTATGGTACCCCGGTTAACCTGTACCTGGATCTGAACCAT
>DATNFP010000130.1:0-11057 GCA_035606335.1 Flavipsychrobacter sp.
AGCCACCCCGAGTTTACAGGCAGATTGATTTTTTTCACCGAGAAAATGGCAAACCCGATAGCCAGGGCTGTTTGTGTTACAAATGTCACAAAAGCGGCACCTACTGCCTGGTAATGCGGAATAAAGTAGAAATTGAGCCCGAGGTTTATGATCACGCCGAACACGGCCAGTTTATTCAATAATATCAAATCACCATTAGCCGTTAATAACGTTGAGTAGACATATAGGATACTGAACGCAGGAAAAGACACCATAAGCCATGCAAAAATTAACCCGCTCTGTGCAGATGGTGCAGTATATAAAAGATGCATGATGGGCGAGCCGAAGAAAACACCCGCTACCGCTATCATATACGATATAGGCATTATAATGTCTGCCGATACTCTTACTATGGGCTGTACATTTTTCTTTTGTATCAGCATTCGTCCAAATAGTGGCAGCAGCATAGCAGCAAACATTAGTCCGAATGTATTGCATACATCCAGCAGGCGATAGGCTGCAGCATATATCCCTGTTTGCTCTTTGCCATTAGGGCATAGCTTTTCTACCAGCAGCATATCTACCCGCATATAGATGCTCATGAGGAAAATAAGTGTCGCATAAGGGAGACTCTCTTTTACAACTTTACTGAGCATTTTGCCATTGAAAGAAAGCCTGAGGCTGATGGGGTAAATCCGTTTTAAAACAATGAAGGCGGCAATTATTGCTATGGAATAGCATCCCACCTGAGCCAGCACAAACCACTCTATCCTGAATCTGTGCGCAGTGGCCGGGTAAACCAACAGGAAGCCGCAAACAAGGATCATCAGTAAATTATAGCTTACCGACAATATGCCATCTACTTTAAAATGATGCAGAGCTGCAACATTGCTTCGTACATAAAGAAGCAGCATATTAAAGAACTGTATCAGCACTATGCCCATCAGTAACCATCCTTTAATACCGATAATCCACCCTATAACGAATACAGTTAAAGTATATATAGCCATCAGCACAAATCGGGCACTCAGCATTACAGGAAATAAGCTTTTCAGTTTATCCGGGTCCTGAGCTATAGTGCGACTGTTATAATTACTTATGCCAAAATCTAATATGATCTGAAGAATAAGGGTGAAATTAAAAATAGCCTGATATGAGCCATAAGCTGCATTGCCCACTCTGTTCTGCACTATACGGTCTATAAAGAAGAACCATGCAGGCTTTACCAGCACGTTGACAGCAAGTATGAAAAAGAGATTTTTTACAAAAAAACGGCGCATGCCCAATATTTTGGCTGGGTATAAAACGGTAAAATTATATTTTTGTCTCCATAGCTATGCGCATTGCAGTAAATACCAGACTTTTATTAAGAGGAAAACTGGAGGGGATAGGTTGGTTCACATATCAAACAGTCGAACGAATTGTCCGGAATCACCCGGAACATGAATTTGTCTTTTTCTTCGACAGGCCTTACGATCCGTCTTTTATTTTTGCAAAAAATGTAACACCGGTTGTTGTACATCCACAGGCGCGGCATCCTATTCTTTTTTATATCTGGTTTGAGTGGAGCATCCCTTATATGCTTCGCAAATACAAAATTGACTTGTTTCTATCTCCCGACGGCTATTTATCACTAAGAACCAAAGTTCCTACCTGTCTCGTTATCCACGATCTTGCTTTTGAGCATTATCCTGAGCACTTCATGATGAGCCATAGGCTATATTGGAGGCATTATTCACCTCTGTTTGCGCGCAAAGCAAAACAGATAGTTACCGTTTCAGAATTTTCTAAAAAAGATATTAGCACCAGGTACAATGTAGATTCCGCAAAAATAGATGTGGTGCATAATGGTGCGCACGATGAGTATAGACCATTGAGCTGGGAAGAAAGGGAAGAAGCAAAAAAGCAATATGCAGATGGCTGTGAATATTTTGTATTTGCAGGAGCGCTGCATCCCAGAAAAAATATTGTGAACCTGCTGAAAGCATTTATCGCGTTTAAAAAACGGCAACGCAGCAATATGAAGCTGGTGATAGTTGGACGAATGGCGTGGAAATATGAAGAAGTAACAGAAATGCGTGATGAAATGCCCTTTAAGAATGATGTGAAATGGGTAGGCTATATGAATGTAAATGAGCTTTCAAAAGTAATAGGAGGCGCCTACGCATTAGCATATGCTTCATTATTCGAAGGCTTTGGCATACCAATACTTGAAGCTTTACAGTGCCACGTGCCTGCCATAGTGAGCAATACGTCATCAATGCCGGAAGTGGCAGGTGATGCAGCGCTATTGGTAGATCCCACTGATGTGCAAGACATTGCCAATAAGATGGAACTTCTTTATAAAGATGAAGTGCTTCGCAAAAAATTAATAGTTGCTGCCCAGGAACAGATAAAAAAATTCGACTGGGATATTTCTGCGGAAAAATTGTGGGATAGTATGATGAAGTGCGTAGAGAGGTAAGTATCTATTTGTGCTCAATATCCAGGTCCATATTACTCATATTGGCCGACATATCTCCAGAAAATACCATTTCTTGATTTCGCGGGTCATAAAAAGTTACTCCGCAGGTGGACTTACCATTCCCCATATCCATTATAGGGCCTACATTAGCGATCAGTGTACGCAGATTTTTATGTTTGTGCGTTTGTACAAGAGCATGTCCCTTCAATAATAGAAATGCTCCTACTTCTTCTTGTAGCAATGGTTGCAGCTTGTTTTTATATTCATTGCCTCTTCGTGCCAGCAGCTCTATATTATATGTGGCGTTAGTATCTAATCCGCATGAATCTCCCCAAAGTGCTCTATCAGAATTGGGCAGCAATTTCATGGCTTCGTTTATATCTTTTATAGTGTAGTATATATCGTAGTTCCCAAAGATGATATGCACCTGCGGCTCATGCCAAAGCGGGCGCAACTTTATTTTTTGCTGCGCTGCAGAAGAGAAAGAGGCTATGATCAATATTAAAAAGGACAGTGTTTTTATCATAAAGTCCAGTTTAAGGTGATCTATAAATATAACATCTTATACTGAAAAAGATAAAAAAGCCCATGGTTGGCCATGGGCATGAGAATAAAGATTTAAAGAAAATTCAGCGTGTGTTATTTTTTCTTTTCTGTAGGATGAGACTTTACAAATCTCATAGCATACCCCACCATTATAGTAGCAGCACCGGTTTTGTTATCTCCATCTGCAGAATATTTCTGGATGTTTTTAAAGCCATAATTGCCACCACCTTCTATAAACACACTATTTCTTCCAAATACATAAGCAAGGCCTACTCCTCCTTCCAATCCAAAGTTGGTAGAATTAATTGAGCTTTTTACATCAGTAGTAGCATCGAATGATTGAGGCTGAGGTGATAAGGGCATTTGTCCTTGTGCATCTGCATATACTAAGCTATTACCGCTCGTCACTTGTTTTGCTGAAGCCAGGAATCCTATATAGGGGCCGAGGTCAACATATAGTCTGAAGTTTTCACCCAAATCAAAGCCAACTTTTGCCAATATCGGTATCATAATATAATTGAGCTTCGTTTCATTTTTGAAATTTGCATATAAATAAGCAGGTGCAGTACCAGGAGGGAACAATGGAGTAATTTGTTCAGGTGTAGGATATGCCTGTAGACCATCCTTCTTACCGCCCTGGGACGAATATTCTATTTCAGGCTGAAGTGAGAAAAGATTTGAAAAATGATATTCAAAGTATACAGCTGCATCAGGACCAAGCCGTGAGCTATAGCCTGAATTAAGAGGATTGGAGTTGGAGCCTCCAGACGAAAGGTTGGGAATACTCAACCCACCTTTTACGCCGATAGAAAATTGTGCATTAGCATTTGTTGTAATGGCTGCTAAAGAAAACATACAGAGAATCGCAAATAGATTTTTTTTCATAACAGTTTTGTTTACATGATTAATGGTAACAACTTATCCAAAAAGCTTTGTTGGCGTAGCCGCCATTGAAAAAGCATAATAAAAATACACCTTATATTTTTTTATGCCAATCCTTATAACTATTATGACATTACTATTATAAATAGATTAATTTTTGAGATAGATATTCTTTTATAAATCTTTGGATAAGAGAGAATAAGGTTAAAATATTTTTCAAGCTCAGGAAAGAAGTTTCTTTTTAGCATTAATTTTAGCACCGTTTCAAGTAACAGACTTATGAAAAGTTTTGCCAGTGATAATTATGCAGGTGTATTGCCAGAGGTAATGGAAGCTATACAAAAGGCTAATACAGGACATGCGCGTTCTTATGGTAACGATGACATTACAGCCCGGACTATAAAATTATTCAGACAGGTATTCGGTGCTGATGTGGATGTATATTTTGTATTCAATGGCACAGGCGCAAATGTGTTAAGCATCAGCAGTGCTACGCAATCGTACAATGCAGTTTTGTGCTCAGAGACATCTCATATCTATTGCGACGAATCTTCGGCTCCCGAAACATTCACAGGATGCAGATTTTTTCCATTGGCAGCTAATGATAAAGGCAAGCTTACTACAAAAGCAATACAAGAGCGTCTGATAAGAAAAGGAGATGTTCATTATGCCCAAACCAGGCTGCTTTCCATAACCCAATCCACAGAGTATGGCACAGTATACACAGCAGATGAGATAAAGGAAATAAGTAACCTGACAAAAGCTAATGATATTTTTCTGCATGTAGATGGTTCCCGTTTGTTTAATGCTACAGCTCATTTAAGATCTTCCCTAAAAGATATTATAACAAACACTGGGGTAGATATCCTTTCTCTTGGTGGTACTAAAGCCGGAATGATGTTTGGCGAAGCGGTCGTGGTTTTTAATAAAAAACTTTTGGGGCATATTGCCTACAAGCACAAGCAGGTAATGCAGCTTGCTTCCAAAACGCGTTTTATTGCTGCACAGTTTGAAGCCCTATTTACAAATGAATTGTGGAGAGAAAAGGCACTTCATTCAAATAAAATGGCGCAACTGCTATGTGCTATGCTAACTAAGAACCGGCAGATAAGAATAACAAAACCTGTAGAAGCTAATGCCGTTTTTGCCGAAATACCATACGAATGGTATGAGCCACTGCAGGAACATTTCCCTTTTTACATCTGGAAAGAAAGCACTACTGAAGTGCGATTGATGTGCGCTTTTGATACTACAGAGGAAGATATAAATGCTTTTGAGGCAGCAATAAAAAACCTTAAAACTTCTGCTTAAAGTTTTTATTGCTTACTTGTATTAGTTACATCGCCATATAGCTTTTGATAGCCCTTCAGTATTTGCTTTACATCAAAATACAGGCCTTTCACGTTATCGTTATTTTCCTTTAGGGTCAGGTAGTCGCATTGGCCATTAGTCAGCTCCTGCTCTCCCCCATATTCGTAGCCTAATATTTTAACCATGGCATATTCATCAGATATACTTAGCACATGCAAGCCAGTTGTATCAGATTGTCCGTCTCCGCTCGATAATATGGTAAAAGCTATCTTTTTTATTTTGTCAAGGTATGCGCTCGCATCCAACGAATCGCCTGTTTTCTTATAGGCTATAAACATCACGTTCAGCTTCTTTAATTCAAAAGGATCGTTTTGAAGTGATTTTTTTTCGAGGCGTATTACTGTTTGCCATTCTTCCTTGCTTAGTTTTCCTTTATTGAGTAATGCGCGAGCAGTATCATCTACCTCTTCATAAGTATTGTATGTTGAATAATCATCCTGAAAGAAATAACCGTAGTATAGCATACGGTATTCGCGCAGTGAAAGGGTAGTATCGTTGTCTTCATATTTTTTTAAGAGCCGTGGATAGAAAAAGAGTGAATTGCTATCCTTTACTATCTGTTCTATGGAATTATAGTCTGGTACTAGTATCTCTCTTCCCTGGTCCTGACCATTATCATCGTCGTCATCTGTTTCCTGTGCTATAGATAGGTTGGTAAAAACCATAGCCATCAGGAGTAAAACATATTTTTTCATAGATCCGTCCTTTTTTATTTATCATTCCTGGGGCAAGACCAATTCTTAAATTTCGGGTTCGTCTTAAAATAATAACGTGAAATAACTATGCCATAATATAAGTTTTAAGCAAAAATTAAAGAATTAACATTTTATGTTAATATAGGAGATTGTAATACAGATAGGACGTAATTTTACTTACTATCGTTGGTTATGTTCGTATTAAAATCCTGGAATCAATTATCATTAATAATAGCCCTGCGTTATCTGCTCATTGCAGGCATCATGTGGATGGTCTGGTATTTGTTGATCCGTAAGAAGGTTGCATACAAGAAAATTCAATTGCGGTTCCCTTCTTCCAATGATTACAGGCGTGAAATATTCTACTCAATAATTACAGTTTTCATTTTTACGGCTGTTTCAGGAGCTATGTTGCTTACTCCTATCCGCAAATACACTTTGCATTACAATCACATCAGCGATTATCCTTTGTGGTATTTCTGGCTCGCATTTCCGCTTATGTTCCTACTGCACGATGCATACTTTTACTGGACACATCGGATGATGCATCATCCGGCTCTTTTCAAACTTTTCCATTTAGTTCATCACAAATCTACTAATCCATCTCCCTGGGCAGCGTTGGCATTTCATCCATTAGAAGCAATTGTTGAGGCAGGTATCTTTCCGATAATGCTGGTAATAATGCCTACAACTGCTATACATCTTTTCTTTTTCTTTTTTGCTATGATGGTATATAATGTATATGGTCATTTGGGTTGGGAACTATATCCCAAAGGCTTTTCCAAACACTGGATCGGTAAATGGGTAAATACCTCGGTAAATCATAATATGCATCATCAATATTTTAAAGGCAACTATGGTCTTTACTTTCTTTGGTGGGATAGATGGATAGGTACTATCAGGAAAGACTATGATAATAAGTTTGATGAAGTGAAAGGCAGGTACTCAACAATCTCAATATCTGCAAAGCAAACAAAACAACCCAATCCAGAAATTATCGCTGATTAAAAACAGAATTATAGGTGCTGTTTTTGTTTTAATTGCTTTCTGATCTTTTCCATAAAGTTTTGTTAAGGAAATTTATAATCGAATGATCATCATTTGACTATGGAGGATTCTGAATAAAATCTGATTCTAAAGATGCTTAAATTTCCTTATGCTTATACGCCTGCTATACAGCCTCTAGACTGATTGGTAACATTAAGTTAACATTCCGGTAACATAGCAATAATACCCGGATATTTCTTTTGCAGGCAATTAAAACACACATTCAAAATGAAAAAATTGTTTACCAGTCTCCGCCTTCCGATTCTGACATTACTTCTTATTGCAGCAGGCTTTTCCGTAAAAGCACAATCAAATGATGATACAGCATTCAAACCTCATGGCAAATTATGGGGATATGCTTTCGGTGATCTTGCATACAAAGGTGGTACAGACGAAGCAGGACGTGGTGGTTCTAACCAATACACAAAAATTCCTCTGAACGAGAACATGTTCCAGTTCCGTCGTATTTATTTGGGATACAATTATGAGATCAGCAGAAAATTTGTTGCTGAATTCCTGTTAGCAGCTGAAGATGATTTTGCTTCAGGCGTTTTAGGCCAGGGCAATGGTGACATCCTGGTGAATAACAAATTCACACCGTATTTGAAATTAGCTAACCTGCGTTGGAGAAACATCTGGAAAAATTCTGATCTTGTTATTGGCCAATCTCCTACTCCTACTTTCGCACAAGGTTCTGCTCTTAAAGAATATGCAAGAAATACTCAAACATCCGAGGAAGTATGGGCATACCGTTCTATAGAAAGAACAATTACCGATATCCGCCGTACTCCTTCTTACGATTTCGGTCTTTCTCTGCAAGGTTGGTTTGATAATAAAGGATGTTTTGGTTATGATGCGATGGTTGCAAACGGACAGAGCGACAAACCTGAAAATGATATGTTCAAATGGTTCTATGGTGATGTATATGCTAAATTCTTCAACAAGCGCTTAATCGTTGATCTTTATCAGGATTATGAAAAACTTAACTGGAACCCAATGGTTAACGGTCAGAATGAAACTGCAACTACCAATGGTACTACCACTACTTATAGCCTTCCTTCTGCTTCAGGTTTACATCACGATCGTAACATGAGCAAAATATTTGTTGCATGGAACGATAAGAAATTTACAATTGGCGTTGAAGCATTTACTGCTACATTAATGGGTGATGTAGCTGCCGTAGGTACAGACCATAAAGTTTATTACCGCACTACAAAAGCATCAGGTATCTCTACTTTTGTTCGTGGCGCTATCTACAAAGATAAGTTAGGCTTCTTCGCTCGTTACGATAATTATAATCCAACAAGCAACCTGAAAGCTGTAACAACTCCTGGTATTGTTTCTTATAGTGCTCTTACTTCTCAGTACGAACCAACTAACAAAGAACAATTTATAACATTCGGTCTTGATTACACTCCAATTAAAAACGTGCATATCATGCCTAATATCTGGATGAATACTTATAATACTGAACTTTCTAGCAGCGAATACAAAATGAGTTCAGCAGCTTCAGGAATAAAAGGTACTGACATGGTTTATCGTTTAACATTCTACTACATCTACGGTAAATAACTATAAATATTAAAACCATAAAACACAGTTATGAAACTTTTAAAAAGTCTGACATTAGCGGGTTTAGCATTAGCTATCACAGGCAGCATGACATTATATAGCTGCAATGGCGGTGGTAATGCAAAAGGCTCAGATAGCACTGCATCTTCGGGAAATAGTGATGATAACACTATACTGGGTGCGGGTAGCTCATTTGATAATCCTTTGTTTTCAAAAATGTTCTCTGAGTATAACAAAACCAATGGCCTGAAAGTAAATTATCAGTCAATAGGTTCTGGTGGAGGTATTCAACAGCTTACAGCAAAAACAGTTGACTTTGGTGCTTCTGATGCTCCACTGAATGATGAGCAAGCTGGTAAAATGTCAACTCCTGCTATCCATATTCCTATTACTGCTGGTGCAGTTGTAATAAGCTACAACCTGCCTGATGTAAAGGATACTCTTATGCTGACTCCTTCAGTTCTTGCTGATATCTTCTTGGGTAAAATAACAAAATGGAACGATGCTAAGATCGCTGCTATCAATAAAGGAGTTAAACTTCCTGCTACCCCAATAGTTATCGCTCACCGTGCTGATAACAGCGGTACTACAAATATCTTCACTACTTATCTTTCTAAAGTAAGTGACGAATGGAATACTAAAGTTGGTAAAGGTTCTGGTGTAAACTGGCCTGTAGGTCTTGGTGGTAAAGGTAACGAAGGTGTTGCGGGTACTATTAAGCAAACTCCTGGAGCTATTGGTTATATAGAACTGGCTTATGCCGTTCAGAACAATATGCCTTTTGCTAAAATGCAGAACAAGGCAGGTAATTTCATTACTCCAAGCATAGCAAGCGTTACTGCTGCTGCTAACATACAGATACCTGCTGATGGGAAAGTATCTCTTACAAACACCGATGCTGCTGATGGATATCCTATATCTGGCCTTTCATGGGTATTGATCTACAAAGAACAAAAATATAATGACCGTTCTCAGGACAGGGCTACCAAACTTGTAAAAATGATTTGGTGGATGACACACGACGGACAGCAATATAGTTCTGCTCTCAACTATGCACCTCTTTCTCCTGCTGCTGTAAGCGTAGGTGAAGCATTGTTGAAATCAGCTACTTACGATGGTAAGCCAATTCTGCAATAATTAGCAATGATTAGATAAATGGATACATCAATCAATAATGATTTAAATACCCGCAGTGGAGACGCTCTGCGGGTATTTAATTCTTCAGGTAAAGCCAACACTGCGAAAAGCGCCAAAAGACTTAAACGGTCGTATAGGCAAATTAAGACTGAGAATGTTTTCAGACGAACGCTGACCATTATGGGATTAGCTATGGTGATATTGGTATTAGGAATAATGCTCACGCTCATCGTCCAGTCCATACCATCTATTAAGGCTTTAGGCATCAGCTATCTCTGGGGCAAGACATGGGATCCTGTGCGTGATATATATGGAGCATTTCCATTCCTTATCGGCACATTACTTACCTCTTTCCTTGCATTGATCATTTCCATTCCTTTTTCATTTGCCACAGCTATTTTCTTAGGTGAATATTATCCTAAAGGCTGGTTCCCCAATCTTTTGAAAAATACTGTGGAGCTCATCGCGGCTGTGCCATCAGTAATTTATGGTTTCTGGGGCATAGCAGTATTAGTACCGATAGTGCGCAGTTTTGAATTGAAGATAGGAGTTGATCCGATAGGGGTGGGTATATTCACTTCTTCGCTCATACTTGCTGTAATGATCATCCCGTACGCGGCCTCTCTTGGCAGATCTATGATACAGATGGTACCATCTATGCTAAAAGAAGGCGCATACTCATTGGGTGCTACCCGCTGGGAAGTGATACGCAGCGTGATACTTCCTTATACAAAATCCGGCTTGTTTGCCGGGGTATTATTATCTCTTGGCCGCGCACTTGGTGAGACAATGGCCGTTACAATGGTTATCGGTAATACCAGTCTATTGCCTAAAAACATTTTTTCACCCGGCAATACCATGGCCAGTGTGATAGCAAATGAATTTACGGAAGCAGACAGAACCGTTTACCTCTCAGCATTGATAGAGCTTGGCCTGGTGTTATTCCTGGTAACTGTAGTGATCAACATGATTGGCAAAAAGATTATTAGCCGCTTTACAAAAGAATAGTTTATGAAATCACCAGTAAAATATAGAATCGGTAAAAGCTCTGGTTTTCAGATACTCACAATTATACTTGCCTGTTCTTGTGTAATACCCCTGATTGCGATCATTGTGTATATTATTAAAGCAGGTATTACAAAGATAAACTGGCAGTTCTTTGTTAATCTTCCTAAGCCTGTGGGTGAATCAGGCGGCGGTATAGCGAATGCATTGGTCGGAAGCATCATTATCATCTTAGTGGCATCTGTTATCGCAATACCTATAGGCATACTTTGCGGGATATATCTCAGCGAAAACAAAAAAAGCAGGCTTGCATATTGGAGCCGCTTGTGCGTGGATATTCTGCAAGGTGTTCCTTCTAT
>DATNFP010000131.1:0-23434 GCA_035606335.1 Flavipsychrobacter sp.
TACAGTGTGCTCAGATTGATCAATACCCGGGCCTCATCCTTTTTTCTACCACTACTATGACACATTTGAATGCCCCTTGTGAGGTAATATTCGGAGGAGTCGTTATTCCCTAAATAGTAATAGGCCCACCCAATAGAAGAAAGACAGGTAGCAAGCTCTTTTTCAAGATGCATCGAGCTAGCTATCTGTGCTCCCTGGCGAGCCAGTATAATAGTGCTATCAGGATGTGCGGAAGAAATAGCAAATGACAACTGACCAAGCAGGTATGCTTTTTCTTCGGGTGATTTTGTATTCTTTAAAGCCTGTCGCAATGAATCCACCTGCCCTAACAAAATGAGAGGAAAATGAAGAGTAATAAGCACAATTACCAGTCTCTTTATAAGCGGCATCATTAATTACAGTAATTGATTAAAACGGTCTTACAAGATACAAAACAATTTTTTTTGATTTGTTTCTAATCCTTATCCCCGTCTTTGCCAGCCCATTTTGAAGGGTATGATCTATCGCCTTTTGCTGCAAACCAAATAATGCGATTCAACAGATCATCATTCCCGCCATCTATGTGGTCGAATTGTTTGCCTGCTGAGGCTATCGCGTAATGACGGGCTTTACCATGAAGTAATGCAACCTTCTGATTCATCTCATTTAAAGGAACTTTATTAGGTATTGCCGTATATCCCTGTAAATCAGGATTATCTGTAAAACAATCGAACATGGGAAGAGCAGAGGCATCGATTATATTCATTGGCGGGATGCCTAAAATTTGTTCCATGGTACGGACAATACAGGTCTGATTGTAGTTGGTATGGATCACCTTATTTCTTTTTGTATAAGGGCTGATGATGAAGCCTGTAGTACGATATGCAGAAATATGGTCCCATCCGTCCTGGGAATCATCTTCTGTTACGAATATAGCAGTAGAGGACCAGAAGCGACTTTTACTAATTGCCTCTATAATTTTCCCCAAAGCATAATCATTATCTGCAACCATAGCGCGAGGTGTGGGAAAGCCCTCTTTCATTCCATTGGTATGGTCGGCAGGCAGAGCCAGGATCATTAAAGATGGCCATGTATCGTCAGGCGTATTTTCATAAGCTTTAAGCTCGTCTATAAATGCCTTAGCACGAAGCTGATCGTTGATACGATGGCTATCGAAAGAGGGATATGTTTTAGACAAAATAGGTCTTACTCTCGATATGGTGGATGTGTTTGTAAACTGAAAGGGCTTGTTTTGCAAATAATCATTGTAGATATCTGTCCATGTGATATTATCATCCATGTTGAGTGAAGAAGCTTCTCCATATATGCGTACGCTTTTACCATGATCGAGCGCCTGGTTCCAGATGAATCCTTGCTGATCGTAAACCAGAGCATCATTTTGTACATGAGGGTAACTGCGGAACCATGCTCTTACATTTTTTTCAACATAGTCAGTAACCATTGCCGCATCAGTCCATTGATGCCCTTCTGCAGAACATTTGCCGGAGGCATAATAATTATCCAGCAAAATAAAATTTCTTGCGAGCTGGTGCTCATTAGGAGTCACGCTATCTCCAAAAATGCAAAGAGATTTTGCGCCTCTTCCTTCATCCATGTCTCCCAATACCTGGTCATAGGTTCTGTTCTCTTTTATAATATACACCACATGCTTGATGAGCGATGGCTCGCCTATGCGTTCAGGAACAGCCCTGGCAGCAACGGAAGGGCGAGGAAGCTGTGAGGAAAGCTGAGTACGGAATGACAGATTTAACTCCTGTACTTTTTGTGTGTAAGCATGTAAGGTTTGCTCATCCGGTAGAGGAATGATTGAAACTGTAGCTTCTTCATGATGAACATTATAAACCCCATCCTTTTTTAATTCATCAGGGATGTGAAGGGATGCTTTCTTGCCGCTTTCGTGTATTGCCACACGCGAACCTTCGCCTTCGAGATTAGCGACGAACAATTGACCATTATCTAATGCAAGCCCTGCGGGGTAGGCACCGGTGGGTATAAAGCCTAATATGGATGTGGAATCAGCGCCATTAGTAGCAACATTTTTACCCAATTGTATCACGGCAACTGCATTATCCATTCCGTTGGAAACATATAAGCGAGTGCCGGGGGAATCGATAGCAAGACCATTTGGTGAATCACCGATATATTTATTTCCTGAATCGCTGAGACTTACCGGGATATTGGTTATGAGTTTGTCTGTTTTGGTGTCGATCACAGATACATTATCGCTGTTGGCATTTGCAATGTACGCAAACTGCTTATCCGGACTTAAGATGATAGAATTGGGATGTAAGCCAACATTGATCTCATTCAGCTTTTTTCCTGTTTTTATATTTATTACTGATACAGTACCGCTATTTGTTGCTCCTGTTTTAGGATCTATATATGCTTTTGACCAGGGGATCCCGGCTGTTTCCTTTGTTGTATCCAAAGGTTTTGGGCCGGCCCAGTTGGTTACAAAAGCTTGTCCATTTGCTATGGCAATACCGAAAGGCGCCATACCTGTGGGGCGCGACCATACAGGTTTGCCATTGCTAAGTCTTAGCTTGGTAAGCTCACTATTGCCATTCAATACTACATACAGATAATCAATATTGTTTTCTCTACTTAACGCAATATCATTTGGCAGGGCAAGACCAGCAGAGTCTTTTGCATTGAAAGGAAATGAACGGGAAACATGTGCTTCAGAACCATTCCATTTTACTTCAAGCACATACGAATCCCCGTCTCTATCGGCAATGCTTGTATATAACATGTAATCATTTCCCTTTTTAAGCGCCTTTACACCTGAATAAGTGCTCATGCAGCCATCGAGTGCAGTATCTGCTTCGCCATAGATCACCCTGCTTATCAACCTTTTCCCTGCGATATTAAAAAAACTAAGACCATAACGATCTTCTACAACCAAGGTTTGATGATCTGATAGTACAATACAATCCATACTATGATTCTCCACTTTAGGATCACCAAAATGTATTGTAGTACCAGCGGGTTCTATAATACGGTTATACGGCAATAGAAAAGGAGCGTTGTGACTATTTAATATACTGTTATCATAAGCATCGCTGTGAAGTGGAGTTTTGGGTTGATCCGTTTGCTTATGAGATTTTTCATTGCAGGAGCTGATAAGGATAAGAATGATGTAAATAGGAAACGTTAACAGCTTATTGAAACGATTCATTTGAGTATTATTAATAAATATCAAATGTACAGTTGCTGTGTTAAGGATATATTATGTTGGGATGTTGAGGTAATATTCATTTAGACAATTACAAATAAAAAAGGTTTCAGCTAAAAACTGAAACCTTTTTTCTGTGGAAGCACACGGATTCGAACCGCGGACCCTCTGCTTGTAAGGCAGATGCTCTGAACCGGCTGAGCTATGCTTCCATTCCCGCCTGTTTTCAGAATTGGGATTGCAAAGATACGTGTCCATTTCGTTCTGACAAATCCTTTTTCAAAAAAAATCTTTTATTATTTGTTTTTACTGCGCTACAAGGTTTTCCTGCGTTTTAAAGAATTTCTGCGCCACATCTACTGTTTTATCAATATCAGACTTGCTCAATGCATTGCTGATAAACCAGCTTTCGAAAGCTGAGGGCGGTAAATAAACTCCTCCCTTCAGCATAGCATGGAAAAATTTATTGAATAAAGCATTGTTAGCCGCTGCTGCTGTAGCAAAGTTGATCACAGGCTGGTCGCTGAAATGTATGCTGATCATAGATCCGAAACGATTAATAACATGGGGGATGCCTGTGTTGCTTAATGCTTCATTTAGTCCCTTTTGTAAATAAGCAGTTTTTTCATCAAGATCCTGATAGATATCCGGATTATCTTTTAATATTTTAAGCATAGTATATCCCGCTATCATAGCTATTGGATTACCGCTTAAAGTACCTGCCTGGTATACATTTCCCAAGGGGGCTATATGCTGCATGATCTCGAGCTTGCCGCCAAACGCGCCTACCGGCATGCCGCCACCTATTACCTTACCATAAGTAACCAGGTCCGCATTGATATTTAATTTTTCCTGTGCTCCGCCGGGGGCAAGACGAAAACCTGTCATTACCTCATCGAAGATGAATACGATATTTTCCTTATCGCAAATAGCGCGAAGGTCTTCAAGAAAACCTGGTTGTGGTAGAATGCACCCCATATTGCCGGCAACAGGTTCTATGATGATGGCTGCAATTTCGTTTTTGTTATTATTTACGAGTGCTTGTACTGCATCAAGGTCATTGTATGGCGCAGTCAATGTATCAGTAGATACACCTGCCGGAACGCCGGGCACTGTCTGTATATTAAACGTTGCCACACCGCTACCGGCCTTCACCAGGAATGAATCGGCATGACCGTGATAGCAGCCCTCGAACTTAATGATCTTATTACGACCGGTATAGCCACGCGCAAGACGGACAGCGCTCATGCACGCTTCTGTACCGCTGCTTACCATACGCACCATATCTACATTCGGCACTATGCTCTTTATCAATTCTGCCATCTCGATCTCCAGCTCTGTTGGCGCACCGAAGGATGTAGAATCTGCTACTTTTTCCTGAATTGCTTTTACAACAGGTTCGTAAGCATGGCCGAGGATCATCGGCCCCCAGGAATTGATGTAGTCTATATATTGATTTCCATCTGCATCATATAGATAGGCGCCTTTGGCTTTTTGTATAAATATGGGTGTGCCACCCACGCTCTTAAAAGCACGCACCGGGGAATTAACGCCACCGGGTATGCTTTGTTGGGCACGCTGAAACAATTGTTCGCTTTTACTCATAAATTCTTTTAATTAATTAGTTGCGCCGCCTGCTTTGCAAAATAAGTAGCTATCAGATCAGCTCCTGCACGCTTGATACCGCCGAGTGATTCGAGAATGGCTTTGTTCTCGTCGAGCCAACCCATTTTTGCTGCGGCCTTTATCATCGAATATTCGCCGCTTACGTGATAGGCGCTAACCGGAACATCTACTTCATTTTTCACCTCACGAATAATATCAAGATATGCCATTGCTGGTTTTACCATTACAATATCAGCGCCTTCTTCCACATCCATCACTGCTTCTTTTATGGCTTCTATGCGATTGGCATAGTTCATCTGGTATGTTTTCTTATCTCCAAATCCCGGGGCGCTGTCCAGTGCATCGCGGAAAGGGCCGTAAAAACAAGATGCATACTTAGCACTATAAGCCATAATACCTGTCCTGGTAAGGCCATTATTTTCCAACGCATGGCGAATGGCGATAATTCTGCCGTCCATCATATCGCTTGGCGCTACAAAATCAGCACCAGCCTGCGCATGGCTTACACTCATTTTTGCGAGCACTTCCACAGTGGGATCGTTTACAATTTCATTTCCCTCTACAATGCCATCATGACCATAAGTAGAAAATGGATCGAGTGCAACATCGGTCATCACGATTATTTCGGGGCAAGCATCCTTAATAGCCTTAATGCTGCGTTGCATTAACCCATCGGGGTTTAAGGCTTCAGTGCCTTTATTATCTTTTAATTCGTCTTTACATTTAATAAACAACAAAACACTTTTCACGCCAAGGCTTAAAAGCTCTTTTACTTCCTGAATGGTAAAGTCAATACTCATGCGGAAATAACCTGGCATGGAAGAAATCTCTTCTTTTAAATTGCTGCCTTCCGTAATAAAAAGGGGAGCGATGAAGTCATTAGGAGTAACAATAGTTTCTGCAACCAGCGAACGGATCGCAGGAGATTGTCTTAATATTCTGTTTCTTCTTATTAAGTACATGTTAGTGTTTTTATTATGACACCCAATCACGGGGTTTTAAATATTCCTGTAGTTCTGCTTCTTTAGTGCCGGGTTGTGGCTGATAGTTGTATTGCCACCGGGCGCGGGGAGGGAGGCTCATTAAAATACTTTCTGTCCGGCCATTTGTTTTTAAGCCAAAGACGGTACCTCTGTCGTGAATAAGGTTGAACTCAACGTAGCGACCTCTTCTTATCTCCTGCCATTCTTTTTCTTTTTCACTATAGGGCAGATCTTTTCTTTTTTCCACAATGGGTAAATATGCGGGAAGAAATGCGTTACCATTAGCCTGTTGAAATTCAAATAAACGTTGCAACTCTGCGTCGTTTTGAGGACGCAGATAGTCGTAGAATACGCCACCTATACCACGGGCTTCATCTCCCCGATGTTTATTAGTGAAATATTCATCGCATTGTTTCTTGTATTTAGCGTAGAGGTCGGGTCCAAAAGGATCTATCGCATTTTTCAGCGTGGTATGAAAATGTTTCCCGTCTTCTTCAAAGACATAATAGGGAGTAAGATCTGAACCACCACCAAACCAGCAATCCAGTTTTTTATCCTGCTCATCATGCAACTCAAAATAGCGCCAGTTGGCATGCACAGTAGGGACGTAGGGGTTGAGTGGATGAATGACCAATGAAAGGCCACATGCAATAAAATTGCTTTCAGCTACATTAAACATTTGTTGCATGACCTCAGGTAATTTGCCATGCACTATTGAGGTATTTACTCCGCCTTTTTCAAAAACATTTCCATTTGTTATCACTCTTGAAATGCCACCACCACCTTCTGTGCGATCCCATTGATCTTCTTCAAACTTAGCTTTACCATCAGCAAGTTCCAGTGCAGTACAAATTTTGTTCTGCAGATCGCGAATAAACGATATGAATTGGTTTTTGATATCCATTATGCGACTACTGAATTATATTCTTTTACGGCATCCACAAATGCTTTTGCATGATCTACAGGTATATTTGGCAATATGCCATGACCAAGATTTGCAATGTAGCGTTGAGTGCCAAATGCGTCAATCATTTTATGCACAGATTTCTTTATTTCATTTACCGGCAATAAAAGCTTTGACGGATCAAAATTTCCCTGCAGAGTAATGCTGTTGTTTGTCATGTTTCGTGCCATAGCGGGGGTAATGCTCCAATCTATGCCCAGTGCTGATGCGCTGCTCTTACTTAATTCAGGCAAGGCATACCAACTCCCTTTAGGGAATAATATTACAGGAGCATACTTGCTTACAGCATCGGCTATTTGCACAAGATATGGCTGGGCAAATATTTTAAAATCCTCAGGGCTTAACATACCGCTCCAGCTATCGAATATTTGTACTAGATCTGCACCTGCTTTTATTTGAGCGATCAAATATTTTATTGTAGCGTCTGTTATTTTCTGCAACAGGTTATGAGCCAATTCGGGTGATGTAAAACAAAACTGCTTTGCTTTGTCAAATGTTTTGCTGCCTTTACCCTCTACCATATAGCATAATAGCGTCCATGGGGCACCTGCAAAACCAATTAATGGCACCCGGCCGTTCAATTCACTTTTTGTTAAAGACAATGCTTTCATCACATAACTCAACGACTCCTCGATATTGTCTATCTGCAATGCATTAATATCATCTTGGGTGCGAATTACATCTGGTAGTATCGGTCCGCGGCCTTCTTCCATTAATACTTCCACACCCATAGCCTGTGGAATTACCAATATGTCTGAAAAAATGATAGCAGCATCTACACCTATCTGGTCGATAGGTTGTAAAGTGATTTCTGCAGCGAGCGCGGGAGTTTGTACACGCGTAAAGAAATCATATTTCTCACGAAGCTTGATATAATCGGGCAAATAACGGCCTGCCTGGCGCATCATCCATACAGGAGGACGTTCTACCTTTTCACCTTTTAATGCTCTGGGTAATAAATCATTTTTCAAACTATTCATGAAAGAGTCTTTAATTCGAAATGGTTGTTTGAGTATAGTAAACCAATAATTGATCTATCAGCTGCTCTTTTGTAGGAGCTTCGCTGATAATAATTTTATTACCGGTAAATTTTTTTATTGATGTAGCAGTAGTATTGCCTATCGCGAATAGTACTGTTGTTGATTTAATGTCATTTACTGAGAAAAAAGATTCTACAGCACTTGGACTAAAGAACAAAACAGCATCATAATTCTTTTCCACTTTTTGTGGGGTAAGAACAGTATGATAAACTACTATTTCTTCTATCAGGACATTTGCTTTTCGTAAGATAGTTGGTAATTCATCCCTACGGATATCGCCACAAAAAAATACAACGTTAGTTATCTCATTATGTTTAAGTATCTCCTTTGCAAGCTCAGCTGCATTAAGAGCAGTTCCCGCTATCGATAGTTCTCCAAAATAGTTGATAACAGATTTTTTTGTTGCTTCACCAATGCAAAATATTTTCCAGTTCAGAGGTTTATTATTAATGTAATTAGCAATTGCATCTACAGCATTATTGCTTGTGAAAACCACATTTATATTTTCAGCCTGCAGCTTATTTATTGTTTCAGAAAGAGTCTGATCGTTTATAGGCTTAATGCTTATAAACGATGTAATGTCTATATGCGTTTGCTCATTCCTTATTTTCTCGATAAGCGATTCTTCCACAGGAGCTGTGCATAATATATGTGCATTAGTTTTGTGCATTGCGTATGCTTTCCATTATTTCCTCGCCACCATTTTTAAGCAATTCTTCGCCAGCAATTTTACCTAAGTTTTTTGCATTGAGCGCAGGCACCCATTTATCTACTTCAACTTTCTTTCTGCCATCGAGGCTTAATATATTTCCGTTGAAATACAATTGCTCGCCGTCAATAGTAGCTAATGCGCTGATAGGGGTGGAGCAACCGCCTAATAATACACGTAAAAAATCTCTTTCTATTGCAGTGCAAAAAGCAGTATCCTCATCGTGAAATGGCTGGCAAGCCTCAAATGAATAGGTGTCACTTTCCTTGCAAACAACAATTATTGCTCCCTGCGCAGGTGCGGGTAGCATCCAGTCTAATTCTACTGCATTTTTTGGACGTAGTTCAATACGTTCAAGTCCGGCTGCAGCAAATATTGCTCCGTTCCAGTTGTTCTCATTTATTTTTCGCAAACGGGTGTTTACATTGCCCCGCAGATTTTCTATTTGGTGATGAGGGAAACGGTGTAACCATTGTGCCTTACGCCTGATGCTACTTGTAGCAATGATCGCTGTAGAATTTATATCGTCTAAAAACGCAGTATCGCCCTTTGGTACCAGCAGGTCTTTGTATGACGCTCTTGGCAAAACAGCCGCTTGTATAATTCCCTTGGCCATTTGTGTAGGCACATCCTTCATAGAATGTACAGCGATATCAATCTGATCGTTTAGCAATGCAATATCTAATGCTCTTGTAAAGATGCCCTGTACTCCTATTTCATATAATGGTGTAACCAGGTCTGCATCCCCTTCGCTTTTTATGAAGACAAGTTCTGGCTCATAACCATGTTGTTCCAACAGGTGCTTTACTTGTGTTGCCTGCCAAACAGCCAACTGGCTTTCCCTGGTACCAATTTTTATTACTTTATTCATTCTTAAGCTATAAATTCATTGATAGCTTCAATGTAATAGCAACCTGTGGTATTATTACGACGCATTTTAGTTGCCAGCGAATTGATCACCTTTTGAATTTTCTCTTCGTGATCGGTTTCATCATCAATGAGAGTTTCGTCGGAATTTTTCTGGATCTCCTGGAGCTTTACTTTTACCAGCATCAGCATGGGCACATGCTTGCGCATATCGTGCCATTCTTTAAAGTCGGCTATGTGTTCTTTGATAATGGTGATTGCCTTCGGTACTTCCGCCTTGCGTTTTTGAAGCGTTTCGTCTTTTATTTTAGACAGCCCATCTACATCTATAAATGTAATATTCGATAAAGTCGCTGCATCTGCTGCAACATTGGAAGGTACAGATAAGTCGATGATTAACTTGCTGCCCTTATTTTCTAAATGATGTTTTAATATGGTCGGCTCATTGGAATTGGTTGCAACCAATATTACATCTGCCTTATCTATCTCCTGGGCAAGGTTATTATATGAAGCGCTCTGCAAACCCAACTCTTTAGCAAGGTTTGCTGCTTTTTCTACAGTCCTGTTTACAAGGGTGATGTTGGTAGTATTCAGATAATCTACAAGGTTTTTGCAGGTATTACGTCCTATCTTACCGGTGCCGACCAACAATATATTCTTGTTAGCAGCATCGTTTATGTTTTCCTTTATGTATTGCGCGGCCGCAAAAGAAACAGATACTGTACCGCTGCTGAGCAATGTATTTGTTTTCACTGCTTTGGACGATTGCACAACGGAGTTTACCAAACGTTCCATAAATGGACATATATTATTATTGTCCTTGGCAAATTTTGCAGCTTTCTTTATCTGCCCGAGAATTTCGTAATCACCTAATATTTGTGAATCAAGTCCGGCGCTTACATGATAGAGATGTTCAATTGCTCCCCAGCCATTTTTTATATAAGAGCTTTCCTTAAAGGTTTCAACATTGCCTTCACATTGGGAACACATTATCTCCATTAATTGTTCGGGGTATTCTGCAAAACCATATATTTCAGTACGGTTGCACGTAGAAAGAACAAAGAAGCCACGAAGATTGTGAGAGGGTGCCAGGTCAAGTATTTTTTGATACTGCTCGTCATTTATAGCAAATGATCCTCTTATTGTAGTATCCGTTTTTTTATAGTTAATTCCTACTATGTAAAAATTATTGATATCTTTCCTGTCTCGGTAGTGCATTTTTTCGGTCAATGTAAACGATGCCACAAAGGTACTTTTCAAACATACGCTGATGTAATTACTCTGTCATTCATTCGTCATTTTAAAATGGGATCTTTGCCATCGTTTTTTATGTATGTTTTTTTGCAGCAAATGGTTTTTAGCCAGATAAAGTTTAATTGAATAAAAATATTTTTTAATGCCAGATGCTATTAAGAGAGCAATAATTCTTATGAATCTTGGCTCACCGGATTCTACAGAATTAAAGGATGTGAAGTCGTATTTAAAAGAGTTTTTAATGGATAAGCGCGTTATTGATTCGCCTTATCTTATAAGGACTCTACTGGTAAAAGGTATTATAGCGCCGTTTCGCTCTCCCAAATCTGCTCATGCGTATAAATCTATCTGGACAGATGAAGGTTCTCCATTGATCGTATTTTCACAACAGCTTAAAAACGCATTGGAAAAAAACATAAAGGAGCCTGTAGAAGTGGCTATGCGATATGGAAATCCATCGATGGAGGACGCATACAATAATATAAGAACAAAATATCCTGATGTCACAGAAGTAGTCCTTTTGCCATTGTACCCTCACTATGCAATGTCGAGCTATGAGACAGCTGTTGCTTACGCCGAGAAGATTCATAAAAAAGGTAAATACTCATTTAAGATAACTGCTATAAAGCCTTTTTATAATGATACAAATTACATTAATGCACTTATGGGGAGCATAAAGCCATATCTGCAACAGGAGTATGACTATATTCTTTTTAGCTATCATGGAGTTCCTGAAAGGCATATACTAAAAGGAGATATTACTGGGAAGCATTGTTTGCAAACACCAGATTGTTGCGAAACGGATTCTCCTGCTCATGCGCAGTGCTATCGTCATCAATGTTTCATTACTACTAAGCTGGTTGCGTCTCAATTAGGCTTACCAAAAGAAAAATTTAGTGTTTCTTTCCAATCGCGGTTGGGCAGGGCAGAATGGCTGAAACCATATACAGCAATACGTTTGGCAGAATTACCACAGGAAGGCATAAAAAAATTATTAGTTGTTTGCCCGGCATTTGTGAGCGATTGCCTTGAAACACTTGAAGAGATCGCTATGCAGGGGAAGCAGACATTTATGAATGCCGGAGGAGAAACGTTTACAACTATACCTTGCCTGAACATACATCCTGAATGGGTACAGACTATTGCCGGTTGGATGAATGGCATGAAGGAAGGAAACCGGGAAATGATATTAAGCAGCTTATTGTAATCGCTATGTATAACTATATAAAGGCACTCCATATTATTTTTATTGTTACCTGGTTCGCTGGTATGTTTTATATCGTGCGGTTGTTTGTATATAATACGGAAGCTAATGACAAGGCAGAACCTGAGCGGGGAATTTTACAGCGACAATATAATATTATGATAAAGCGCTTGTGGTTTGGCATTACATGGCCATCGGCAATACTTACTTTAATATTTGGCCCCTGGATGTGGTATATGATGGGTACACTTCCTTCATGGCTTGTCGTAAAATTGTGTTTCGTTATTGGGCTTTATGTATACTTTTTCACCCTGCATGCAATTTATAAACAGCAGTCAAAGGGTATTTTTAAATATTCTTCGCAGCAATTGCGTATCTGGAACGAAGTAGCTACCATTTTCCTTATCGCGATTGTAATGCTGGCTGTGGTAAAACAAAGCATGAGCTGGTTTTGGGGATTGATCGGGCTAATATTGTTCATCATTCTTTTAATGAGCGCAATTAAGATCTATAAGACGTTGCGTTCAAAGAAGTAAAGGTTTGTGCAAGATTTTCTACACTCTATAAAAATGCAAACGCTTATAAAGAAAAGTATTTATTATTCTAGTCAGAAAATTTATTTACATAGATTATTATAATAATTCTTATCTATCTAATACACAACGTTGTATTGTTCATTTTTCATTTCTGGCTTATTCTGGATCATCAGGATCTCATCTTTCAGTCATTTTTTATTCTCATATATATTTTTAGCCTGATTTTTGTTGTATATATAGGGTAAAGTTTATATGAAATGTATAGGTTCAATAAAAGAAGAGATGACGATGGCTGGAAATTCGAACTGAATGGGATTAATTTTTTAATAGATGATTTCTACCTTAAAGGAGAAAGACACTGGATAAAAAACCCTAAAAAGGCAATAAGTTTCTTTAGTATTAATGGTTCGTTGTATGGGATTTTAAATGACATAAGGACATTTGATACCCTGGAGGATTTTTACGAAGCTATGTGTGAGCAATACACAATTTTTAAAAGCAAAGCTCCGCAGCCGATCAAACAGGATCACAATAATAAAAAAGGCGATAATCTGAAACACGTAGCCTGATTATAAATAAAGTAACGTTAAAATAAACAGGAATCTAACATGAAAAATTCTGCTATTAAGCAGAATTTTTACATTTGTTCTACTTAATATTTCAATATGATCATAGCACCCCCATCCGCCGATAAAGACTTTGGCTTTTACAACCGATATATATTTAGAGTAACAGATACTGACCTTGTGCCTGCATTACGCAAGAACCTGGCTGATCTAAATGAATTAGTAGTAAGCCTCAGCCAGGAACAGCTGGCTTACCGATACGATATTGATAAATGGTCAATAAAAGAAGTAATAGTGCATCTGGTAGATGCCGAACGCAATTTTTGTTATCGTACGATGAGGATATCACGTGGCGATCAAACTGAATTACCTGTGTTTGATGCACATTCTTTTATTACAAATTCTCATGCTGCAGAACGCGATATAAAAAAGATAATGCATGAATTGGAAGCGCTCAGAGAAGCTACGATAATTATGTATGACGATATGCCACTCGCAATGCTCGACCTGGAAGGACTCGCAAGAAATACAATGTTATCTGCACGAGCCCTTGGTTATGCCACTATCGGACATGTAATGCACCACATGGAAATAATAAAAGAACGCTATCTGCCACAAATTGCGGTAGCAAATAATTAATTAAAAATCCTGAAGAAATTACTGCGCATTTCTTGATGGAGAGTGTGAGTTGTACCTGTATTGATTAACACTGTACTTAATGTAGCTATACAAAGTGTACTCATCCATTGAGCGCAATTGTTGATAATTAGGGCGATATCTTCTAATATAATTCTGTGCACTATCTCCCTGCAAGCCTGTAAGTCGTTTGATGAGCTTTTCGTTGAAAGTGTAGTCTATATATTTCTGCTCCTGGTAGTATTCATATTGTTTCTGAAATGCCCATATTTCCTGGTTTTTCTTACTCAATGCACTGAATGGATGGTTGATTATATCCAAAGTGGACATTTTAGGAAAATCCAGCTCATGCCCATATATATCATGAAAGCGGATGCTATCCGACTTATAATCGTGCCTGCTGGCAAGTACAGTATTGTATTCGGGTAAATCAATTCCCTGGTGCATTATTATTTTAAAATACGGAGGAATAAAACCATCGGGTATGCGGACCCTCTCAGTTTTATATCCCATTTTATTAAACTCAAGCAGTTGGCCTTTAGATACAGGCATCATAAACTTTCCGTCTGCTGCAGTACGAATTGATATACCCGTATAAATGTTTGAAACACTTACATCCTCAAGGGCTTTATTGTTATCCTGGTCCAACACCTCGCCCCGTATGGTTTGAGCCCGTACACATAATTGAAAGAAGCATAAAATTATTACGGCATGTAAAAAGACACGTACGGACATAATGCGCTAAAATACAGCATGAAAGTATTTTATATGCAGCTATTTTTGTTAAAATACAATAAAATGGTGCAGTATCTTTGCGCACCATGTACGGTATCATTCGCAAGTTCCTCTTTCGTATAGAGCCTGAAGAAGTACATCACCTTGTGATGAAGCGTTTAAAGCTCGCTTATTCCATCCCATTGACGAGAAAGTGGCTGAAAAAAATGTTCTGCTTAAAGGACAAATCTCTTGAGTGCACTCTATGGGGTATAACTTTTCCAAACCCTGTGGGTTTAGCCGCAGGCTTTGATAAAAATGCCACTTATACTGATGAACTCGCATGTCTCGGCTTTGGCTTTATAGAGATAGGCACGGTTACCCCAAGGCCACAACCAGGCAATCCTCAACCCCGGTTATTCAGACTTCCTGCTGATAAGGCGCTGATAAATAGGATGGGATTCAATAATGAAGGTGCAGTAGCTGCGGCAATGGCGTTAAGGAAAAGAAATGAAAAAATTGTAATAGGTGGCAACATCGGGAAAAATAAAGACACAGCTAATGAAGATGCGGTAAATGACTACGAAGCGTGTTTTAAAGAATTGCACCAGGTGGTGGACTATTTTGTGGTGAATGTGAGCAGTCCCAATACGCCCGGTTTGCGTGCCTTACAGGAAAAAGAACCACTCACCAATATCCTGAACAGGTTGCAGATACTAAACAAACAGCTAAACGCAAATAAGCCGATACTATTAAAAATAGCGCCTGACTTAACAACTGAACAATTGGATGATATTATAGATATTGTAAAAGCAACAGAAATACAAGGCATCATTGCTACCAATACCACAATAGACCGAAGCGGATTATATACATCACAAAAACAAATAGAAGAAATGGGCGCGGGTGGTCTCAGCGGAATGCCACTACGCGAAAAAGCAACGCAAGTAATAAGCTATATCAACAAAAAAAGTAATGGAACGATCCCGATAATAGCGGTAGGCGGAATATTTACGGCGCAGGATGCGATAGAGAAGCTAAACGCCGGCGCTTCACTCGTGCAGCTATATACAGGATTTATCTATGAGGGTCCGAAAATAGCGCGGAGGATATGTAAAGAGTTATTGAAAAGATGATCTTGCAATTATGCTTTAGCAGCTGTAAGCTGAATAGCAGTCTTATATTTCTTAATGTTCAGATTTTTCAGGGTAGTTTTTGTGTTTTTTACAGTTAACAGTACGGCACCGGTCGCCATATAAGCTCCCAACATTGTTTTTACTACTATACGTGAAATCATTTTATATCCTCTTTAGATTGTGAACGGTTAATTAATTACAGTGCAATGTTAGATAGGGGAGACAGTAAAGGGAAAAAATTTAGCCTCATTAACCTAGCGTTTGATACCGATTAACAAACGGTTAAGAAATAGAATTTCTCTTACTATAAGAATGGTATGATAATCAACAGACTGTGTTTTATTTGTTATTTGATTATATGTTAACCGGCAATGAGATATCTGCTATAATTAAATTAAGTTTGCGGCATGAAAAAAACATGGATAAAGATGTTCCCTGTATTGATGGGGATAGTGTTATTTATTTCGTGTAAGAGTAATAATAATAAAGCCCAGAACAATAACCCCGTTTTTAAAGACTCTGCCCTGAAGGGTATCACAGACAAGATCAATTCTAATCCTAACGATGCGCATCTGTATTATGAGCGTGGCCAGATATTGCATAAAATGCAGATAGATACATTGGCGCTTGATGATTTTAAAAAAGCAGCTTCTCTTGATTCTTCTAAAGCAGAATATTTCAGTTCGATAGGTGAGTTGTTATTTGATCATAAGGATATAACAGGCTCATTGCCCTGGTTGCAAAAAGCGATGGCACTCAATCCCAAGGATGAAAAAACGCATCTTAAGATTGCCAATATGTTTGTGTATACAAAAGATTACACAAAGGCCTTATCTGAGATCAATGAAGTTTTAAGGCAGAACGTATATAACGGGGAGGCTTATTTTTTAAAAGGTCTTGTATATAAAGACATGAAGGATACTTCAAAATCCATCTCAAGTTTTCTTACTGCATTGCAAATGAAACCCGATTATAAAGATGCTATGGGTGAACTGGGAGAACTATATAGCGCACAAAAGAATCCCATTGCATTAAGCTATTTTGATAAGCTTTATAGCCTTGATTCGCTTGACCCTTTTCCTTTATACGCACGCGGCATGTTTTATCAAAATCAGGGCGAATATGAGCAGGCAAAGGCAGAGTACAAAAACTGCATTATTCATGAGCCTCAATATGGTGAGGCATATTTTGCTATGGGCTGGATGCTGATGCAGCAAGACTCATTCCAGAAGGCATGGGACCAATACGACCTGGTAACAAAAATAGAACCCACCAATGCCGGTGCTTACTACAACAGGGGATTATGCAGCGAGCTATTGAAAAAGAAAAATGACGCAATAAGTGATTATAAGCAGGCGCTTGTTTTTAAACCCGGCTATGCAGAAGCAAAAGAAGGCCTGAAAAGATTAGGTGCGAAATAAATAAACAGTAATAATAAAATATATATGCATAAGATAGCTCCTTCCATATTATCAGCAGATTTCTTGCGATTGGGAGAAGAAATAGAAATGATCAACCAGAGCGATGCAGATTGGTTTCACCTCGATGTGATGGATGGCCGCTTTGTGCCCAATATCACTTTCGGGCTTCCTGTTATTGCTGCAATGAAAAAAAAGGCAACCAAACCTTTTGATGTGCACCTGATGATCGTAGAGCCGGAAAAATATTTTGAAGAATTTGCCAAAGCAGGCGCTGATGTGCTTACTGTTCATTACGAAGTATCGCCACATTTGCATCGCAGCCTGCAGGTGATAAAATCATTGGGCATGAAGGCGGGTGTTGCCATCAATCCGCATACGCCAGTGCATTTTCTTGAAACGGTGATAGCCGATATTGATCTTGTATGCCTGATGAGTGTGAATCCTGGTTTTGGGGGGCAGAAATTCATAGATCACACAATGACCAAACTGCGGTTGCTGAAACAAATGATAAAAGACAAGGATGCACCAACATTGATCGAGATAGATGGCGGTGTAACGCTGGATAATGCAGCTGTATTAGTAAAATGCGGTGCTGATGTGCTGGTAGCGGGAAACACGGTATTTTCTTCAGCAAACCCCGCCGATACGATAAAAAGGTTGAAACAGTGAAAAATAAATGTAATTTATTGCCGTTTTAGTTGATATATGTTTCAAAAGCTATTAGCCACTACAACACTATTATTTTCTTTTCTCTTCTCTTACGCACAACAAGCTACTATAAGCGGATTGGTAAAGGATGAGCAGGGAAAGCCTATTGACCAGGCTACAGTAGCTGTGGCTGGAACTGATATAGGTACGCATACTAATGAAAAGGGATATTATCTGCTGCAGGTGCCCGCTCAAAAAAATATAACGATAGTATTTACCTATGTAGGTTTTGAAACATTGAAGAAACCTGTATCGTTTAAAAGTGATGAAACCCGCACATGGGATGTAGTGCTAAAAGTACAGGCAACCACCATACAGGAATTTGTAAAAAAAGATGACCGTGGAAGATACGAAGCTGGGAGCATTACCATAGACCCCAATATGGCGAATATAAACCCAAGCCCTATAGGTGGGGTAGAAGGCATCATCAAAACAATAGTAGGCTCCAATAATGAACTCACTTCACAATACAGTGTGCGCGGTGGTAACTATGATGAGAACCTCGTGTATGTAAATGATTTTGAAATATACCGTCCGTTCCTTGTGCAATCAGGGCAACAGGAAGGATTGAGCTTTATTAACCCTGACCTTGTTTCGAGTGTGAATTTTTCTGTAGGAGGGTTTCAGGCTAAGTATGGTGATAAAATGGCGAGCGTGCTCGATGTAGGATATAAACATCCCACACATTTTGCTGGCTCTGTGATGTTGAGTCTATTAGGTGCCAGCCTGCATCTTGAAGGTGCATCTAAAAACCAGAAGCTTACTTATCTTTTTGGTGCACGTCAAAAAAGTGATCAGTATTTGTTGCAATCACAACCTACCAAGGGTGTTTACATTCCTTCGTTTACTGACGTACAGGGTTTGATTAATTATCGTTTTAATGAGCATTGGGAAATAGAAGCCATCGGCAACTATGCGCGCAACAGGTTTATCTTTTATCCGCAAAACGCAACTGTAAATTTTGGTTTGATCAACAAGGCATTTCAATTGCATTCTGTAGATAGTGGTGGAGAAATAGATCAGTTCGATACACGCTTTGCGGGCGTATCTGCCAGCTACAGGCCAAATGAAAAATTGAAATTAAAACTGCTTGCTTCAGGTTTTCAGACAAACGAACGCCAGACGTTCGATATAAGCCAGGAATACCTGTTTGGTGAATTGCAAACCGACCAGACCAAGCAGAATTTCGGGCAGATACAATATTCGCTGGGCACAGGTCTTATCCATGATTACACACGCGATTTTCTTACGGCCGATGTAGGCAATGTTGGTTTCAGAGGCTCATACGATGCTCATAATAATTTTATACTGTGGGGGGCAGATGCTACGATAACGCATATTGATTTTACTATGCACGAATGGGAACAAAGGGACTCATCTAATTTCTCCCAGCCTTACGATCCGTATGGGCCCACCATGAGCTACCTGTACAACGCAAACGACGTTTTCAACTACACCCGTATTGATGGTTTTGTGCAGGACAATTTCAGGTTTAATGATTCATTGCATCTCACAGGATCTGCCGGGGTGCGCTTTAATTATAGTTTCCTCAACAACGAACTGGTAACAAGTCCCCGTGTGCAATTTGGCTACAAGCCCGATTGGAAAAATGATGTGGTGTTTCGCTTTGCGACAGGTGTGTACGCACAGCCTCCATTCTTCCGTGAAATGATAGACCTGCAGGGTGATATTAATAAAAGCCTGAGGGCGCAAAAGTCTTATCACGTAGTGCTGGGCATCGACGATAATTTTAAAATGTATGATCGCCCTTTCAAGTTTACGGCAGAAGTATATTATAAATACCTGTGGGATATGGATCCCTATACTTACGATAATATACAGGTGAGGTACTATGCTAAGAACGATGCGATAGGATATGTGTACGGTGGTGAAGCGCGCCTGTATGGCGACCTTGTGAAAGGCGCTACTTCATGGATAAGCATAGGATTGCTAAAGGCAGCTTATAACATTGCCGACCAGAAAATAATATACAGATCGCAAACGGGTGCGGATAGCGCCAGCGTATCACCGGGATATATACCGATGCCTAACGACCAGCGCTTTATGCTGGGTATGTATTTTGAAGACTACCTGCCGCGCAATAAGAATTTTAAAGTTCATCTGAACGCCATATATACTTCCGGGCTACCGTTTGGCCCGCCCAACCAGCCTGCTTATGCCGATACGTTACGGCTGCCTGCGTACAAGCGTGTGGATATAGGCTTCTCTGCTTTGCTGCTGGATGGCTCACGTAAGCACAGGCCGGCACATAGTTTTTTCAACAATATTCATAGCATCTGGGCAAGCCTCGAAGTGTTCAACCTGCTGGATATAGAGAACACACTATCGTACACCTGGATAGAGGACCAGACAAGTGGCAAGACCTACGCAGTGCCCAACAGGCTTACTTCCCGCCTGTTCAACCTGAAGATCATCACCAATTTTTAAGTAGTTGATACACGCGAAAAGAATAAAAATATATTGTGGAATAATTTTTTCAAAAAACTCTTTGCAGAAAAGAGGATATTCATATCTTTGCGTCCCGTTCAGGAAACGGGTAATGATTCCGTAGCTCAGTTGGTAGAGCAATACACTTTTAATGTATGGGTCTTGGGTTCGAGTCCCAACGGGATCACTGAAAAAATAAAAGCTGCTCGAAGAGCGGCTTTTATTTTTCTGCTGTTTTAATCTTTTTCTCATTTGCTGACCTTCAGTTGTGATTGGTTCGAGTATTTTAAACATACCTACTGGTTATAAAATCTAATTACACAAGCCAAAGTTTGTCAGTCTGTGTTAATTCTTTATTTTGTCAGAAATAGAATTAAAAGGGCGAGAAGTATGGAGAAAGAAATAGGAAACAAATACGTGGCTTTTTGTGACATACTTGGCTTTTCTAATTTAGTTCTTAATGAATTTGATAAGACCATACGAATATATCGCGATTTTAGGATAGAAATTGATAAAAGAAATGAACTTATAGGAATTCTGGTTTCAGTTTATTCTGACTCAATAATTATTGTCGACGACGATTTGATGAAAGTAGCGGAAGCAGCTCAACTTCTACAATGGACTACGCTTAGGCATGGTTGGCTTGTAAGAGGCGGTATCGGATATGGAAAACACTGGAAAGAATCGAATAATAATAATTTATTTATCGTAAGTGAAGCACTCGTGAAAGCTGTAAATATTGAAAAATCGATTAAATATCCTGTTATAGCAATAGATTCAGGCATAAAAATAGGACTGGAATATTGGTTGCATGGTTTTGTGCACAGTGTTTTTGATTTACCAATAATTCATCATTTGAGCACTACTATTATTAATCCATTTAACAACTATTGGTTTAAAAGCGCTGAAATTAAGTTGAAAAAATTACGATCTTGTAATGAAAATCATATACATAAATATGACTATTTGCTTGAACTAATTGAAGCAATTAATCTAAGACAATCGTTTCTTCCGCAAGAAATCATTGATGATTTACTTAATAAAAATCTTATTGAAAAAATTGATTAAATGTATTGAAGAAGTTGAACAAAGCAATGTTAAGTCATCTATGATTTGGTTAGAGATCTATACTGCTTGTGAGAAATAAAAACCATTCGAAGAGCGTTGATATTATATTCATTGATGCCGAACTTAATACAATTTTATTAGATCAAATTCAAGTTATTCATACGTAAATTCTTACCAAAATGTGTGATAACGTCTATTAGGCCACCCTATATTCCTTCTATCAATGATATCCAATTATTAAAACGCGGAGATTTTGCTCTAATGCGAGCTAATCCAATAGCTTCAGCAAGAATATCTCCATAAACTACTTTATTATAACCTCTAATAATTCTCAAAAGACGATGTGATGGAGATGTTTCCTTATTATTATTAATCATTTCAGGGTTGGCATAATCTGCAAATGTTTTTTCTAATTCCGCTTTTCCTATGATATCTTCCGGTGGGATTTGATTATATATTACATCAATGTCATTAAAAAGCAATCCTTCAAACTCATGTAATTGTAAATAAGGTATAAACCTGTGTTGAAGTTGTGGGGCAATATCTAGCAACATCGCTTGTTCTAATATACTTATTCGCTGGTTTTTATCAATTATCGTATGTGCTGCATCCCAGTCTGGAAAATTATACTTAGTATATATACCATAATAATCAATGAAGGTAGTAACATGAGCATCTTGCTCAGATTTTAAGTGTGTTTCAATCTGATTTTTTAGTTTTGACCATTTCACTATTCCGCCCCTTGAAGCTTTAATAAGAGGTGCATGTAGTATAATATTTTTACTTATTAAATGTGCCTGCAGATTGGTTTTGGCAAATGCCTGTTCTGTTGGACCTTCACAAACCATAATAATTCTTTTCATGACAATTCTTAAAAATTTGGTTGGCCTGTTGTAATAATGTTTCGTTTCCAAAGGTCATCTATAGTATAATCTTCCAACCAAGCCTTTAATTTCTCCGAATTTAAGCGTTCAAAAACGCTTTCTCCATCTATTTGATCAACAGTAATTACATCTTCTGGTTCAAAGTGGCTAATTAGGTCAGTTGATTGTGTCGCAATAATCACTTGGCATTGCTTTGCGGCAGCAGACTTTATAAGTCCAGACAATTTAGCAATAGCGGTTGGATGGAGTCCCAATTCAGGTTCATCTATAATAATAGTTTCTGGCAAAGTTGGCTGCATAAACAACACAGTTAGGGCTATGAAGCGAATTGTACCATCTGATAAGTCATTTACGCCATATATAGATGAACTATACTTACTTTGCCACCTGAGTTTTATATTGCCGTTACTCTCTGGTCGAAAAAAGAAATCAAGAAAGTAAGGGGCTATACTTTGAATAGTCTTAACAATAATGTTATATACAATTGCATTCGACTTTTGTATATTAAATAGAAAAGCTGCAAGGTTACTACCTTTTTCGTACAAATTATATTTATCATTTTCAATGTTTGATTCTTTGTTGAAAGGTGAATTCTCTCCAGTATCGTGAAAATGATATTTTACTAACTGATCCATATATGTCCTAATATAATAAGCTCTAGGCATCGATTGAAAGCGCAAACTTGATTCAGGTCCAAATGACGCTATTTGTGCATTGTTGCTATAATAAGGATTATTTGAATACCACATTCCTTCCTCTGTAAAAATGAATCCGGTATCTCCTTTTTTTATTGTAAAAGAATAGCCATTAGTTTTCTTAAAATAAAGATGTGTGGAAATTTCCTGAGTTATCTTGTCGCCTTTGTGTAGAAAAGTATCAATACCTTTAAGTGCTACAAACTCTTGCAAATTTCGATTGTATACCTGTTTGAGAAAATCGAAGAATGACAAAAAATTACTCTTACCACTACCATTTGCACCGATTAATATATTGATGGTCCTCAAAGGTAATGTCAAGTCTTTGATGGACTTATATCCCTTAATATCTATTTTATTCATTCATTTTTATTTAAACTCTTCTTCAGGAATTTCATGTTGCCTTTAAAATTACTCATTTCTTCGTTTTTTGAATATCTATTCCATTTTCCTTTAAATGACATTAAAACACATTGCTAAGCATAGTCTTTCTGACTACGTCAGATTGATTGCAAATCTCCTAATTTGCATGTAGAGGATTCCCTCGCTTGGTGTAGTCTCCTGACTACGTCTAATCGGTTGCAAATCTCTTGATTTGCGCGCAGAAAATCATCATCTTGCTTCCACTGTAAAATAGTCAGGCAATAAGTTGCTGGGCCAGTCCGATAAGCAGCCCGTCGGTAGCGCGCAGGTAGCAAAGCCGGTAAGAATTTTGATACTGAACTACCTCTCCAACTATTTGGGCACCATGTTTTTCTTTAAGCCTTGTCACCATCTCATCAATGTTTTCAACAGTAAAC
>DATNFP010000132.1:0-12842 GCA_035606335.1 Flavipsychrobacter sp.
ACAGGAAACTTCTTTTTACGGTCGATGTATGCATACATCACATTATTGATGTCTGTAGCAAATTCCATCCACGCGCCTTTGAAAGGTATTACACGGGCACTGTATATCTTAGTTCCGTTCGGGTGAACGCTTTGCCCAAAGAATACACCAGGCGAACGATGAAGCTGAGATACTACTACGCGTTCAGCTCCATTGATAACAAATGTACCACGGGGTGTCATGTAGGGAATATTTCCCAAAAACACATCCTGAACGATAGTTTCAAAATCAACGTGTTCTTCATCATTACAGCTCAGGCGCAATTTTGCTTTTAAAGGCACTGAGTAAGTAAGGCCACGCTCCATACACTCATCAATAGTGTAGCGGGGAGGATCAATAAAATAATCAAGAAATTCCAGTACGAATATGTTGCGTGTATCTGTAATAGGAAAATTTTCCTTAAACACACGGAACAAGCCTTCGTTATCACGCTTATCAGGCGTAGTTTCAAGCTGGAAGAAATCTTTAAACGATTGTAGCTGAATGGCCAGCAGATCGGGCGTATCAGCAACATCATGTATCTTGCCGAAATTGATGCGACCCGCTGCGGTTCGTTTTTGTGGTATAGCCATAGTATTTTAAAAAACTCCTTTTTTACAAACAAAAAAATCCCGTTCTAAAAGGCGACACCTTTTAGTACAGGCAATCTGTATTAGCAAAAATTAATCAATAATAGTTTGTGCACGTGCTAGCAGCCCTCGGAAAAGGGATTGCAAATATAAAGAGAAGATACCTAATAAGCAAAAAATATTCCAGTTTTTTAAAATCGACTCAAATTTTTATTGTTTTTTTAAACATAACCTATTTATACATATCAAATGTATTAAAAATCAATAAAAAATAAAACACATATTTTATATTGCAATAACTCCCCTACAGGGAATAATTTTTGTAACCAAATACTTAATAGAATTTCTATTATGAAAAAAATCTTCATCACATCCACTCTTTTGCTACAACTTTTAGGGCTATGCTTAATAAGTTGTCATAGCAGCGATAGTATTTATAGCTTTTCCTATAATGGCAAAAATTATCAGGTTGTCAAAATAAAAAAAACCTGGCAGGACGCGGCCTTGTACGCCACAGAAAAAGGTGGCCATCTTGTAGAAATAAATGATGCCGGTGAACAAACGGCTGTATATAATGCAATTATTAACGGCGCCAAAATCGATTCTTTCTACACAACCGTAAACGATGGCGGAGGTATAGGATATGTTTGGATCGGTGCAACAGATAAACGGCATGAAGGAACATGGTATTGGGATGGAAGCAATATAGGTAGGGGACAAAATTTCTGGAATGGGGAAGGCGCTCACGGCAAAGGAAACGGAACAGTTGTAAATGGTGCATATATAAACTGGGGTGGTAAGTCAACTGGTAACTTCAACGAACCTGATAACTATAAGGACAAACAAAATGCAGCCGCTATTGGTTTGGCAGATTGGCCAAAAGGTTCGGGTTCTTTAGGACATGCCGGTGAATGGAATGACATTAATGAAAATAACCAATTATATTTTGTTATTGAATATGACAACAAATAAAAAACACTATTAACTAAAGATTAAAACTCCAAACTATGAAAAAGATCAGATTGGCAGCAGTATTTGCACTGCTAGGCTTGGCAGCAATGACATCATGCAAAAAAGATTATACCTGCACTTGCACTATTGTAGTAGGAGGTGCATCAACCACTGAAACTCATAGCATTAACAATGCCACTTATGGCGATGCCAAAAGAACGTGTAATAATTATGAAACACAAGCAAATAATACTTTTCCAGGGGGAACCACCTGCCATTTATAGGTTTAACCATAAATTAAAACGCCCAGTTTCAACGTGAAGCTGGGCGTTTTAATTTATATTATTAATAATTAGATTTATATGAAATTAAATTTTTTTAATGAAAAGCTATAAAATTTCAATTTGGCATTTTATCTTGCGCCCTTAAAATTTAAGCTTTTATGAAAAAAATTACACCGTTTGTGATTGTTGCCCTATTCGGAGCCCTAACATTCACATCTTGCAAAAAAGATTACAAATGTAATTGTAAAATCCCTCAGGGATCAAGCACAGGCACTGACACCACATACTCTATTGATTTAGGCAAATCAAAGAAAAGTGATGCAACGAATAAATGCAACACTCTCAATACTAGTGCTTCGATAGTCGGAGGTAGTTGCAGTATATAATGCTAACTTCTAAATAAAAAACAAAGGCCATCAATGATGGCCTTTGTTTTTATAATTCAACTTCCTGAAATCCATTAATGGAAAGTACAGCTCCCTGATTGGGTAAGAGTCATCCCACCAGAACTAATACTTTGCTGAATATTTGAGGAACAAGCGCTTTGTGCATTTGCCTGAGTGGTATTTACAGTATAGTTTTCACTCACAGTATCTAATGGTGTTCCATTAACGCTTTGTACAATTGTACAATTGCAAGTATAATTTTGGGTTTTGTCTTTTTTCTTGCATGAAGAGAAAACAACCGCGGTACCGAATAGGGCTACTACGGAGAGAGTAAGGATTTTTTTCATAAAAATAATTTTTCGCTAAAGTAGTTGCTAAAAGTTAATATCCAAATATATTCATGAAAATATTTTTGTTAACATATATTAAATCAATCCAAGATAAATACAAAAAAATGAAATGTCAGCTTTTTGTTCTCAGTTTATATTCTCTCGGAATTCTACATTACTTTGCGTCCATTTAAATTATACATGAACAAGTTTACACACATTTTCCTTATAACTCTTTCTGTATTTGTAGGTGCCGTCTTCTTATATTCTGCGTCTACAAAACTAAATTCAATATTCAGCTTTGAGTATACTATTGTCGGATTTGTTCATTTGCCATGGTTCTTTGCAGCTGTTGCTGCACGCATTCTTTGTGGTTTAGAAGCCGCTCTGGGTACATTGCTTATACTTAATATATATGGCAGGAGAAAATGGGTATTAAAAACAGCCATAACTCTTTTAATAATTTTCAGCTTATATCTTATTTACTTATGGGTAAAAGAAGGTAATCAAGTAAACTGTGGATGCTTTGGCGATGCAATTTGGATGAGCCCCGCGAGTTCGCTTATAAAAAATGTATTGCTGATAATTGCTACAATTATCCTTTTATTGTTTAATAATGGTTTAGGTAAGAAGTGGGCAAACATCGTCAGCCTATCTTTATTAGTTATACTAATAGCTCTGCCCTTTTTCCTATACGAAATACCCAATCAACAGCCCACATGGTTACAAAAAGATAAGTTCAAGCTCAACCTTTCTTCTCTTTATGCTCCGGGTAAAAAGGATATTCCTAAAATAGATCTATATAAAGGAAAATATATAATTGCATTCCTTAGCCCAACATGTCCTCATTGCCAGATGGCAGCATATAAAATGCACTTAATGAAACAAAACAATCCTTCTCTTCCTTTCTTTATGGTTATAGGTGGCTCAATGGATTTGTCAGATTTCTGGGCAAAATCAAAAGCACAGAATATTCCTTATACTCGTCTCGATAAAGATAAATTTCTTAAGCTGATTGGCTTTAGCTTCCCTGTAATAGATTGGGTTAATAATGATTGGGTAGAAGCCCAAACACCTTATATATCGCTAAATCAAAAAGAAATAGAAAAATGGTTAAAATAATCAAGCAAATACTTTTTATAAATTATTCCTCTTTGCCTCTCCAGTACTTATCCTGCACGAAAATTTATTATAAAAAATAAAAAATTATCATAACTATATACTAAGATTTTATTTGCGGCGTTATCTAAATAAGGTAGCAATCAGCTTTTATTTTTGGCCTAATCTTTGATGTTTTAAAGCAGATGTTTCATTGAAATATTTTGAAGCATATGTGTTTAAGAACTGTGAAATAATATAAATATGTCATACCACCTACCACAAAAACGCACTCAGGCAAAATCAAAATGGCTCACTGCTACTTTAATCAGTATATATGTAGTAATTCTTGCACTCATCCTTCTGAACGGATAATTTGGTAAAAGAATAATAAAACGCTTATAGTTTCGGTTGATTTTGTTACATTAGCAACCTAAAAATCAACACTATCTGGTAAGTTTATAACTTACATGTTTCCTATAGTTAAATTATGCAATATCAGCAATCAGACCTTGTAGTTGTCATCCCGGTCTACAATGAGCAGGAATGTATTGAAGAGGTAATTACATCGTGGGGGGATTTCTTAACAGGGTACCTGAAAACGACAACCTTCAAATTATTATTAATCAACGACGGATCCAAAGACAATACTCCCACAATTTTAGATCAACTTGCTAATCGTTTATCATATTTGCAAGTCGTGCATCAAAAAAATGGTGGCCATGGCAACGCTGTTTTAAATGGATATCATGAATCTTTGAAATATAATCCGCAATGGGTTTTCCAGGTAGATAGTGATAATCAGTTTCTACCTGCAGATTTTCCGAAACTTTGGGAAAGTAG
This sequence comes from Flavipsychrobacter sp., assembly GCA_035606335.1. Taxonomy (GTDB): domain Bacteria; phylum Bacteroidota; class Bacteroidia; order Chitinophagales; family Chitinophagaceae; genus DATNFP01. The sequence goes on from DATNFP010000132.1 coordinate 4,500, forward strand.
GGAAAAGTCAAATTTTATTTTGGGTTATCGCAAAAAAAGATATGACGACGCTAACAGACTTGTTATTACCCGCATTGTACGCGTAATCAATTTGCTTTTTTTCGGCGTATTTATTACTGACAGTAATGTGCCCTATCGTTTAATAAAAGGCGATTATCTTCCTAAGCTATTAAATGCGTTGCATGGGCAGCCATTTGCTCCAAATATTTTCTTATCCGTGCTGGCAAAAAGGGACGGCAATGATTTAATGAGCATTCCTGTTACACACAAAGAGCGCGAAACAGGACAAGTATCCATTATAAAATGGAAACTATTGAAAGTGTGTTTTCGCACAGCCGGGGAGCTGTTCAATTTTTCCTTCACTTTGAAAAAGCGTTTAAAGTCTTTAAAAGGCACAGCATAAACATACATGTCGCAGCATTATAAATATGTTATTATCGGTGCTGGCCCAACAGGGCTTGGTGCTGCATGCAGATTAAATGAGTTAGGGATTAATGATTTTATTATTCTTGAAAAAGATACCAAAGCGGGAGGGTTATCATCCAGTTTTGTAGATGATAGCGGGTTCACATGGGATATTGGCGGACATGTACAATTCTCTCATTATAAATATTTTGATGACCTGATGATAAAAGCTCTTGGCAAAGAGGGATGGCTCAATCATCAGCGGGAATCATGGGTATGGATACGCGATCGTTTTGTACCCTATCCTTTTCAAAATAATATACGCCATCTACCCAAAGAAGAAATGTGGAAATGCCTGCAAGGCATAATACAAGAGTATAAGAGCCCAACACAAGCAAAACCTGCCAATTTTAAAGAATGGATATATGCTACTTTAGGCGCAGGCATTGCTGAGGTATTTATGGTTCCATACAATTTTAAGGTATGGGCTTATCCCCCGGAAACCATGAATTATACATGGATAGGTGAACGTGTGGCCGTCACCGACCTTGAGCGCGTTTCAAAAAATATTTTATTTGATCTGGAAGATATATCATGGGGCCCGAACAGCACCTTCCAATTCCCAAAATATGGGGGTACAGGCGCTATTTGGTTAAGTGTAGCCGATATAATTGGACCAGATAAATTCCATTTTAATACCACCGTAAATTCCATTGACAATCATAAAAAAATAATTCATTGTGCTGACAATACGGAGTACACATACGATGCTATAATTAATACAATGCCTTTGGATATTCTTGTAAATAGCTTACACCATATCAGCGATGAATATAAAGAATTAGTTAAGCTTCTTAAACATTCATCTACACACATTATAGGTGTAGGGCTAAAAGGAAAACCTAAAGAGAATCTAAAGACAAAATGCTGGATGTATTTTCCAGAGAGCAATTGTCCATTCTATAGAGTAACGGTGTTCTCAAATTATAGCCCTAATAATGTCCCGGATATATCTCAACATTGGTCACTAATGGCCGAAGTAAGTGAATCGCATTACAAAGCAGTAAATCCTATTACGATAGTAGAAGAGACCATTCAGGGGATGCTTAATACCAGGCTAATTCAAAGCAGGGACGAGATAATCTCTACTTGCTACAAATCTCTTGAGTATGGCTATCCCACTCCTTCACTCGAAAGGGATAAAGCACTTACAAAAGTGATTCCTGAACTGGATAAACAGCATATTTATTCACGTGGACGTTTTGGCGCATGGAAGTATGAAGTGTCCAACCAGGACCACTCATTGATGCAAGGAGTGGAGATCATCAATAAGCTTGAATTGAATGTCAATGAAATAACTTTTCCATTCCCCGCCACTGCAAATGCTATGTGGGGAAAATAACAACTGTTATTCTACACCACTTGCCAGAAGCTTATTCACTTGTTCTGCATATTGCTGAGCAATATCATCTCTATGCAGTTGATGAAAAATGTTAGCCATAATATTTAACATATCTACATTGTTAGGGTCTTTTTTAAGGTAAGAAGTAAAATATTGTATGGCACTATCGGCCTGATTTTTCTCTAATGCATCAAACCCCTTCAAATCATCATAAGACGGCCTCTTAGCTATTGCAGAAAGTACACAGCCTCTTACTTCCGCTTTGTATACAGTAGTTGACGGCAACCATGTGCCCGACCTTATTTCTTCATCCGGTATTAACGCAATATGGAAGATAGAGTAATCCCATGGTTTTTCATCCCGTTCTGGGAAACGTACATATTCCACTTGCACATTTTTATCATTCTTAAAATATTGCCTTATCAGATGAGCTGCATTACTTGCTACAATGATTGTATCTGTTGGCTTGTATTTAGGTAATATATTCTTCTCAAACCAATCTGCATCCTGCTTCATACTGTTGTAATAATAGTCCATTTCATAATTGCCATATGCACCTTGTACACCACCGGCAAATGCGTTATAATAGGTAATTGTATTTGGGAACGTGGATACAATAAAATAAAGAGGCTCCAGCAGCAACACTCCTGCTATTGCCATTCCAAACTTTACATTTCTTTTAGCAAGATAATTGGAAAATAAGTACCAGCCGCCTGCAGATGCTATTGCGAGGGATGGGAATATAAATAATACATGTCTCCACGCATGGTATACATTAGCTTTCTGGTATATTATATATGCTACAGGAAATATACCTGTAAACACAATAAAATAGATGATGGAAGCATATTCTTTTTTGCGTATCCCCCATAAGAACAAGACCATTAGCCCCAAACCTATCAGGAACACATAACTATTTGTAATTAAAAAGCTTTTAGGAAGAAAATTAGACGGTAGATCTCCTGAGAATACTTTTTCACCTTCAAACAGTTGTGCAATGTTCACTTTAAAATTGCTCATTTCACTGAGCGCTGTTAAAGGATTGCTGATGGGATTTTTTTGCCCGTATGGCCAGAAGACACTTCCTGCCAGGTAACCTAATACAGCCACAACAACCAAAGGTTTAACCCATGATGTTAAAACAATTTTTTCACCTTGAAACACTCGCTTTACGATATAAATGATTAAAGCAAAGACTATCATGTAGGGTAATAATAATATACCCCCTACTCTTACATTTATTGCCGCGCCTATACTAATTATCGCAAAAACATAATATTTTATTGAGGGTTTAGGCAAATGATCAAATAATAGGATAATGCAATATATTGCTGCTATGTAGGCGGTTGCGAACGGAATGTCTTTAGGGTTGTTCATTGCGTGCCCCAGGAAAAAAGGAGCGAGGAACATTAACCATGCACAAAGCACTGCCGCTTGCCTACCAAATGTGCGAATACAAATTTTTACAGAGAAAAAGATCGCTAGAAATCCTGCCCATGCATTTAGCACATGGCGGGTAGCATATTCATTGAAAGGAGAAAACTTATTGACAATTGCACAAATTAGATCAAATAAACCGCCATAATATTGCATCACACCATCCCTATTATACTCTTTAGGCATATTCAATACTGTTTGGTCATGGCCAAACGTCGTAAAATATTTTAAAACAGCTTTCCCATATTCATTCATATCCACCTCATCTCCCGAAATGCCATACGAGAAGCTCATAATGGTCATGAGTATAAATATCCCAAGCAGACTAAAAAACAGAACCTTTTTCCATACTTCACTTTCATTTTGTATAGCAGCTACATTGGGGATTGAAACAGATTTTTGTTTGGAAGTATTCGCAGATACTGCTTCCTTTTTATTAGATGTGGATGGTTGGGAAATCTTCTTAGCCATATTGTGTGAAGATAATAGAAATGCAGAAGCTGAGAAAATATTTGCACCCCAGCCAAACAAAAAAAGCAACGATTAAATCGTTGCTTTTTAATTATAATTTTAAATCTGGATATTAACCTTCCTGTTGCTCTTCAGCTGCACCTTCCTGTTGTTGAGCAGTTTGTCTTATAGCTTGCTTTTCTTCTACACGACGTACTGATTCACGCATAGCTGTATGGCGTTTTTCAGTTTTGTGCTTCCGATGCAATTCTTCACGCTGAGCTACAACTTGCTCGTGTTCAGAATTCCATTTTTCGAATTTGTCCCATGCTGTTTTTTCATCAAAAAGACTCAATGTTACACCACGCATTAGATGCTTCAGATACAATACACCTTTGAAAGACAATATCCTGCGGCAAGTGTTAGTAGGCTGTGCGCCTTTTTGCAGCCAGTGCAATGAGCGTTCACGGTTTACTCTTACAGTTGCAGGCACTGTTAAAGGGTTGTACGTACCAAGTTTCTCAATGAATTTACCATCGCGCGGAGCGGTGGTGTTTGCTACTACAATAAAGTAGAATGGGCGCTTCTTGGACCCATGACGTTGAAGACGAATTTTTACCGCCATAAATAATAGAAATTATTTGCGTTTTATAATAAATTTTTGGACTGCAAATATAGGAAAAAAAGAAAAATGCAAAAGCAATTCCTCTAATTTTTTCTTTTACCTGCTATTATCCTAATACTAACGTAAAAATAGTGCTATTTGTTATTATCTGCTATACCTATTTTCTGCCCATTGGCATTCCAGGCATACCCATTCCCATTCCTTTAAATTTGTTCATCTGGCTCATCATCTGTTTCATCTGGTCAAATTGCTTCATAAAGGCATTTACCTCAGCTATATCCTTACCGCTGCCCTTGGCAATGCGCTTTCTGCGGCTACCGTCTATTACATCCGGATTGTTCCGTTCGTAGGGCGTCATCGAATTGATCATCGCTTCAATACCCTTAAAAGCATCATCAGATATATCTATTTCTTTTATTGCCTTTCCCACCCCGGGTATCATAGCCAATAGGTCTTTCAGATTACCCATCTTTTTTATCTGGTTCAGCTGTTCTTTAAAATCTTCAAAATCAAACTTGTTGGCGCGTATCTTTTTCTCCAGCTTCTTGGCCTGCACCTCATCAAATTGCGCCTGGGCTCTTTCCACGAGGGTAGTAATATCACCCATTCCTAATATACGCTGAGCCATACGTTCCGGATAAAATACATCCAGGGTATCAAGCTTTTCGCCCATGCTTACGAACTTAATGGGCTTATCTACCGTATATTTTATGGAAAGTGCCGCCCCACCCCTTGTATCTCCATCCAGCTTGGTAAGCACTACGCCTGTAAAATTCAGCCTGTCATTAAATGCCTTAGCTGTATTTACCGCATCCTGTCCTGTCATTGAGTCAACCACAAACAATATTTCATGTGGTTGTACAGCTTCCTTAATGTTGGCCACTTCCTGCATCATCACCTCGTCTATAGCCAGGCGGCCAGCGGTATCTATTATTATCACACTATTGCCATTCTGTTTTGCCTGTGCGATCGCATTTTGGGCAATTTGCACAGCATCCCTATTTTCCCTTTCGGTATATACAGGCACTTTTATCTGTTCTCCCAATACCTGCAACTGGTCTATCGCTGCAGGACGATATATATCTGCCGCTACCAGCAAAGGGTTACGACCTTTCTTGGTTTTCAGGAAATTAGCAAGCTTACCGGAAAAGGTTGTCTTACCCGAACCCTGCAAACCGGCAATTAGTATAATGGTTGGCTTGCCATTCAGATTGATCTCTTCTTCCTTACCCCCCATCAGTTCGGCAAGCTCATCCTTTACGATTTTTACCATAAGCTGCCCGGGCGATACGGCCGTTATTACCTTTTCACCTACAGCTTTATCCTTCACCCTATCGGTAAATTCCTTGGCTATTTTATAGTTTACGTCAGCATCTACCAGTGCACGGCGTATCTCCTTTACTGTAGTCGCAACATTTATTTCGTTAATGCGTCCTTCGCCTTTCAGCTGTTTAAACGCGGTCTCTAACCGCTCACTAAGATTTTCAAACATGTCTCTTCTAAATGGATTGCAAAATTAATTTAAATCCATTGTTTAATTGTAAATTTTATATAGGCCTACCTGTGATAAACATTGCATATTGAGAGCAAACAAATTATCTTTATTAAAATACTTTTGGATTCAAACCATCTTCATGAAAAAAACTTTTTCACATATAAGCTATTATTCCTTATTTGTTTTTGTATTTATAATTTTCATCTTCCCATCCTGTATGACGGCAAAGGTTGTCACGCAATATGATAGTAATACAATAGCAAACAATCCCTTAAACGATACTACTGTCTGGATTTACGCATGGGGCCTTGTGCAGCCTCACGACATAAATCCTCACTGCAATCCCTCATTTAATCATTTAAACATGGTAACCGCAAAAACCAATTTTGGATATATACTTATATCTGCTTTATCGCTTGGCATAGCAGTACCCGTAAAACTGGAGTGGTCTTGTGCACCGCCTGACATCCCCACAGGACAACTGGGACATTAATTTATTCACTTTAAAGCAATTATTATGGCTCTTCCTGAAGGCATCCAGTTATTACCTATACAGCAATGGACAAATGTGCATCAGAATTTTACACAAACTTTTACTCCTAATGCTTCATATACTATATCATTGCCGGCTTCTGTTAGCGATATTGGTGAGCAATACAAAAGAACTACTGCCAATTTTCAATGGCTAATACAAAATGCAATAAATAATAGGCAACAGCTAAGGGCTATGGGCAGCGGGTGGTCATTATCAGAAGTAGCGGTATCTGATGGAGGTATTGTTGACACCAAAAATCTTACGCTTTCATTCAATATGGGAAATTCATTTATTTCCCCGCAATATCTTACTAATGGCAGGCAGGCTCATGATCTGTTTTTTGTGCAATGTGGTATGACCATATTAATGTTGAATGATAAATTGGAAAAAGAAAGTGATCCCAAACGCTCATTAAAAGCATCCGGCGCCAGCAACGGCCAATCCATCGCCGGTGCTACTTCCACGGGTACACATGGAGCAGCGATCAATGACGGGGCCGTACACGATAGCATCGTAGGATTACACATTGTTGTCGGCCCGTCAAGGCATGTGTGGCTCGAAAGGGCTTCCTATCCTATAGCTTCCGATGATTTTATCAATTGGCTTGGAGCCGAAGCCATAAGAGATGATGATATGTTCAATGCAGCTATAATAAGCTTCGGTAGCTTTGGATTTATACACGGCATTATGCTGGAAACAGATCCGATCTATTTACTAGAGAAGCATCCGGGTGGAATGATCCCTTATAACGACGAATTGAAACAGGCTATCAACACCCTTGATTTCGCGAATAATAATATATTGCCACTTCCACAAAACGGGTCGGATAAGCAACTGTACCATTTTGAAATAGTTGTCAATCCTCATCAGTTTGCTCCTAACGATCCTCAAAAAGGCGTTTACCTGCGAACAATATATAAATGTCAGTATGTGGACAGTTATCAACCACCTGTACCAGCTAATCAGCGCTTTACCTATGGGGACGATACACTCGGTGTAATACAGACGGTATTGGATGCTGCAGGCCCTGATCTATCTGCATTGGTTATTCCCGCATTGGTCGATAAATTATTCCCTCTTGCCTATGCATCTGCCGATGCATCAACGGCCACTATAGGTGATACATTTATTAATACAAAATTCAGGGGAAAGGTTGGCAGTGCAGCTATTGCCGTAGATATTTCCAATGCAAGTCGCGTAGCCGAACTTATTACTGCCGCAAGCCATCAGACTCCTTTTCCCGGTGGTCTCGGCCTTCGTTTTGTAAAAGGCACCCAGGCTATATTAGGCTTCACTTGCTTTCCTCACACCTGTGTATTGGAGATGGATGGCGTAGATGCCCAGGCATCAAGAGATTTCTTCCAAAATATATGGACAACATTAAGACAACAAAACATCCCTTACACTATGCACTGGGGCAAGCTCAATTTTGCTATTGATGCAGACCTCGTATTGTACATGTATGGCGCAGACAGGGTAAACAAATGGATACAATGCCGCAATTCCCTACTCGACGCTCCTACACGGCAGGTATTCACAAATGATTTTATACAAAAATGTGGCCTGGCAAAGGATTTAAGTCCGGTGTAGGTATATAATTAAATAATGAGATGTCTCGATCAATGTGTTTTCCCCCTTTAAGTCACCCATTTATCGAAGATTCCCAAGAGGTAAATTGAAGCTATTTAATACTTTTGCCCCATTACAAATAGTTCCCATTTTCAAAAAACTTGTAACGAAAACAATGAAAAAATTATTACTATCTGTCTGTGCCGTCGCAATGATGCTATCTGCTTATGCCGACGAAGGCATGTGGCTACCTATGCTCATTGGTAAAAATTACGACCAGATGAAGCGCGAAGGTCTCAAACTATCGGAAGAGGACCTTTATAGTATTAACCATAGTAGTTTAAAAGACGCAATCGTACAATTTGCAGGTGGATGTACTGCTGAAATCATTTCAGATAATGGCCTGGTACTTACCAATCACCATT
>DATNFP010000133.1:0-5665 GCA_035606335.1 Flavipsychrobacter sp.
TGATAATAACTGGGATTTCACATATATAAATAGACAAGTAGAGCAGATATATGCGATAGAAAGGGAGAGAACACTACATACCAACCTTTGGGAAAATTTCAGAGAAGCTGCAACAAAAAAATTTTATGTAGAACTGCATCGTGCAGCAAAAGAAAAGATTAGTGTTCATTTCGAAGAATACTTTCCTGCGCGCAATGTATGGGTTGCAGTAAATGCCTATCCCACTAATAATGGTCTTGCAGTATATCTTTCTGATATTACAGAAGAAAAAAGATTGCAGGAAAGAATATCCATTGAAGAAAGGAAATTAAGTGCAATAATCAATAATACAAAAGATATAATATGGGCAATTGATAAAGAAGGCAATGTCACATCTGCCAACCAGGCATTTTATGACAGGACTTTTAAGATGACATCAAAAGAATATAATGAAACAAAAGATGAAGATTTTGGAAAAGAAAAGGTCGAAAAGTGGCGGAATTATTTCACAAGGGCATTAAAAGGAGAAAACTATAAAGTGATAGAAGAAGATGTTGTAGATAATGAAATAGTGTATGAAGAAATAAGCTTTAACCCTATTCGCGATAATGCCAATGATGTTATCGGTATAAGTTGTTTTTCCAGGGACATATCAGAGCAGAAAAAGCATTTACTAAAAATTGAAGCCCAAAACGAAAAGCTAAAAGAGATAGCATGGATACAATCGCATAAGGTAAGAGGTCCTGTAGCAAGTATTTTAGGCCTTGCTAATCTGTTTAACGACAACCCTACAGATCCCATTAATAAACAAATATTGGACGGAATAAAAACAGCCGTGCATAATCTGGATAAAATAATAAGAGAAGTAGTAGATAAAACTATTATTCAGGGTAGCTGATTTGATCTCAATATTGATCTATATTTTTCTTATTCCAGTCTACAATTTTCCATTTATCACCTACAGCAAATAATAACAAATAATTGTCAGCAGGCTTTTTAAGTGTCAGCTCATAAAAATGACCTACATCTTTCATGTTAAGCTTGTAATCTTTGTTCTCATAGCTTGTTGCGCCAAGATGCTGATACCACCACCAAGTACCCCATTGATTAAGAGTTACACGCACCATACTATCATTTAATACGGTAACATGCGCCCCATCATTAGGAGTTATCATATTGAAGCAGGAAACATCATACACTTCATTATTTATTTTATCAGGCATAAATAAGTTATGCATGATTTTAAAACCACCTTCCGGTTGTGCTCCTATCATTGGTGCCCCATTCAGATATTCTGATAGGTCTAATAGCAGTACGATCTTATCAGGCTGGTTAGGCATAGTGCGCATTAAAGTATCCGTTATAGCGGCCGATGTTTTCCATAGTTCATTCACTTTGTAAGTAAAGTATACATTGATTAGCAGGTATATGCTGAATACTGTGACCCTGATAAAGGATGGCGATATATAGCTGACCAATAATGATAATATCATAAATATAAAAGGAACGAGCGTATATAGATACCTGTCGTATGCGATCAGGAAATATTGAGGGAACCAGATAGGTGTAATGATACATAAAGGGAATATGCTAAGAGCAAAAAACAATGCAATGGCTTTTCCCTTGGCACTTACTTTTTTATACCGGATAACAAAAAGGATACAGATAAAAAGTATTATAGAATAAATAATAGCAATAGCCCTTGATGATTCCAGGAAGGCATACACTTTTGATTTTAATGGTTCCTGAAAGTATCTTCCTAACAGCAAAACATGGAATAGATACTTAAGCTGCTTTCCTAAAAAAGGTTTAAGTTTATTAACAAGTGGTATATCACCGATATGTGCCACATTAGCATGATAAACAATTCGGATAAGCACCAGGTGAAGAATAAACATTGCTATCTGAGGCAGAAAAAAGAACAACACTATTTTCTTCAATAGTTTTCTATCATACTGTAGTACCAGCGTATAGTAAAGCCCTAATAATAAAACAAGCCATGGTGTTAGATAAAAGATTTCAAGAGAAAAAGTAGAGCAGAAAAACAAAATACCTGAAAACCATATATACTTGTTTTGTGGATTGTGCAAAAATTGAAGGGTCCACCACATTATAATAAAAATGATAAGTAGCCCTTGTAAATAATGAAATGCAGGCTCCCATACCACTACTTCTGAGGCATGAGGACAAATACAAAAGAGCAGCGCACCACCAAATGCAATGACATTGGCATCTTTTATGTTTGAATCATAAAATATCTTTCTGGAAATAATAAATATCAGCAGGCAGTTAAAGCAATGCAGCGTGATGTATAGTAAATGCCATCCCCAGGCATTAACACCGATTATTTTATAGAAGAGGTAAGTAATGATCTGCGTAAATTGATATAAGCTGGCAATACCGGACTCGCTTCTATTTACGTAATCAATGAATTTGAGATTTCGTACCTGGTCGAGCCAGCCAAGAAAATCTTCTATATATCCAGCTTTTGCTGCCGGCAAATACAAAACAAAAAGTGTGATCCAAAAAATTAAAAAAACATAAAGAGGATTGCGAAGAAAGCTTATCCTTTTATGGTCAGGTTGTTGAGGTTTGAATGCCATTATTCTAAATAAAAAACAAATATAATAGAAATAAAAAACGGCTACATTTTAAATATAGCCGTTTAGAAAGTGATTTGTTTACTAAAATTTATCCTTAAGCAATAATTGCCAATAACCAACGTCGATCCATCTCCCGAATTTTAATCCTTGCTCTGTAAACTGACCGATCTTCGCAAATCCAAGGCCTTCATGCAATCGTATACTGGCAGCATTAGGTAAGGCTATGCCGCCAATGATAGAATGCATTTCCATCTCTCGCAATTGTCTTATTAATTCAGCATATAGCTTTTTCCCGATTCCTTTATTTACATGAGCAGGATCAAGATATACTGTAGATTCTGCTGAATAGCGATAAGCACTTCTTGGTTTCCAATGACTCGCATAACTGTATCCTGCTACCACACCATCATCTTCAAATACTAACCACGGATAATGATTTTGCACCGCAGCTATTCTTCTCTCCATTTCTTCAGCTGATATCAGTTCTTCTTCAAAAGTTACTACTGTATTTTGTATATAGTAGTTATAAATTTCTGAAAGCGCTTTAGCATCAGTTATGCAAGCATTGCGGATCATATAAACTATGTTTAGCGCAAAAACAGCATTTCACGATATTTTGGTAGTGGCCACAATTTATCATCAACTATCAGTTCCAGCTTATCTACATGGTAGCGTATCTTATCAAAATATGATTTCACTTTATGGCAATACAGCTCGGCGCGCTTATGAGTATCAGTGACTTCGTTAGCTTTTTTACGCTCCTCTATCATTGCTTCTACGTTATCATTTATATGCTGTATATGTCCGCTAATGATCCTGATAAGATTTAGCTGTGCGTTATAGGTGCTTTCATCCAATACTAGCTCTTTCAGGCCTCTTACATTCTGAATGAGCGTGTTTTGATATTGTACAGCTGCAGGCAATATATGGTTAGTGGCAATATAGCCAAGCAGCCGGGCTTCTATCTGTACTTTCTTCACATAATCTTCCAGCATTATTTCGTGGCGAGCTTCCAGCTCACGTTCTGTGAAGATATTGTTGTTGAAAAATACATGCTTGCCTTTTTCAGTTACCAGTGCATCAAGTGCTTCAGGAGTTGTTTTAAAATTGTTCAGGCCACGCTTTTTAGCTTCTTCAGCCCAGTCTTCGCTATAATTATCGCCTTCAAACAAAATGTTTCTTGACTTTGAGATATAATCGCGAAGCACCTGTAGTATTGCTATTTCCTTCTTGTCTCCCTTTTCTACCAGTGCATCTACATCTTTCTTAAAATGCTTCAATGTTTCAGCCATAATGGTGTTAAGGACTATCATAGGTGAAGCACAGTTGGCAGAAGATCCTACTGCACGGAACTCGAATTTATTACCTGTGAATGCGAATGGGCTTGTGCGGTTACGGTCCGTATTATCCATAAGCAATTCAGGGATTTGCTTGTGGATATCCAGTTTTAAGATTACTTCGTCTTGTTCGCTGAATTTATCTTTTACTCTTGTTTCCACTTCGCGCAATACTTCCGTAAGATATTTACCTATATACACAGATATGATAGCTGGTGGAGCTTCATTGGCGCCCAGGCGATGATCGTTGCTGGCGGATGCGATTGCTGCGCGGAGCAGATCTGCATAATCATGTACCGCCTTGATGCTATTCACAAAGAAGGTAAGGAACATGAGATTGGTACGCGGTGTTTTACCCGGAGAGAGCAGGTTGACGCCGGTATCCGTAGCAAGGCTCCAGTTGTTATGTTTACCACTACCATTTACGCCTGCAAATGGTTTTTCATGCAACAGCGCTTTTAGCTTATGGCGTTTGGCAACTTTAGCCATTAGATCCATCAACAATGTGTTATGATCTACAGCTATATTTACTTCTTCAAATATAGGTGCACATTCAAACTGTGCAGGAGCTACTTCATTATGGCGTGTACGCAGTGGAATACCGTGCTTATAAGCTTCCTGTTCAAAATCCTGCATGAAAGAAAACACGCGCTCAGGAATAGAACCAAAGTAATGGTCTTCGAGCTGTTGGCCCTTAGCGGGCCCATGTCCCATCAAGGTACGTCCGCACATAAGGAGGTCTGGGCGTGCATTAGCCAGCGCCTCATCTATTACAAAATATTCCTGTTCCCAGCCCAGGGTAGCTGTTACCTTAGTAACGTTCTTATCAAAGTAATTGCAAACTTCAGTTGCAGCCTTATCAAGAGCAGCTATGGATTTTAATAAAGGTGCCTTATAGTCCAGCGATTCACCATTGTAGGCAATAAATATTGTTGGGATACATAAAGTTTTGCCAAGTCCTGCTTCCATAATGAATGCAGGCGAAGAAGGATCCCATGCGGTATATCCACGTGCTTCGAATGTGGCGCGAATGCCTCCATTAGGGAAACTCGAAGCGTCAGGTTCTTGTTGTATCAACGCATCTCCATCAAAAAGCTCGATAGCGGTACCATCACTTTTTATGGTAAAGAAAGAATCGTGTTTTTCTGCAGTTGTGCCTGTAAGCGGCTGAAACCAGTGTGTAAAGTGTGTAACGCCGCGTTCTTCTGCCCAAGTTTTCATTCCCGCAGCTATCTGGTCTGCCATTCTGCGGTCGATCTTTGAACCGGATTTAATGGAAGCCATCAGGCTTTTATAAGCCTCATCACTTACAAACTCACGCATGGTGCGGCCCGTAAAAACATTGCTATTGTATATAGCCGAAACTTTTTTACTGCCATAACCTGAAACCTTTTTATCATCTGCTGCAAGCTCCTGTAATGCGAGATAACGTAAAGAAGACATAAATATTAGATTTTGTACAAAACTAATATTTTTTACAAAAAATTATAAAAACTTTGAAAAATTAACCCAATTTATCAACATTAAAATAAATAATATATTTTAATAAATTGCCCAATCCTGGGTATGGGTAATGTAGGAGCAAGCGAAGGAAGGCTCTATAATACTTTCAATATTAATCATTTGCGGGGGGGCATATCGCGATAGGTAGATATTAAAATAAAAATAATTTAGCTTTTTCTCAAAAAACATTATGGGAAGATGTTCTATAAATTCAACCCCTCTTTTACCCTGCCATTTATAAGC
>DATNFP010000134.1:0-20608 GCA_035606335.1 Flavipsychrobacter sp.
CTCTATGAAACATTTATCCTTCTTTCTGCTAATAGTTTTATCCATCACCAGCTACGGACAAACGTCAAAAGGAGTAGTCAAAAAAAATGCTCTAATTCATGGCAGCTATTTTATAGATACAACTTTTGTCGAAGACCCAGTCACAGGCCAGCAACTAATGAAGATTTCTAAAATGAATACAGATGAAGCTCTTAAAGACTTAGATAAAAAACGAAAAAAAGGCACTCTCTCCGAGTCCGACTATGTTGAACAAAGAAAATACATACTCAGTATATCACATCAGCAATAACATTAAACCGTTTATCCCCCAAAAGCGCTCGAAAACTGGATTGATAGCAGCGTTTGCCCAAAAAGCAAAAAAACGGTGCTTTTTCTTCCTAATCTTGTGTCGGGTTAATTAATTGATTAAATGGATTTATTTAAAAAATGCAGGGCCATGTCTATGGTCCTGTTTTCTTTATATCAGCATTGATCAGCTCCATTGCAATTGTAGCCTGTTTAGGTTTTTATACAACCCCTCTTCTATACTCAACAGTTCCTTATGAGTGCCGCTTTCTTTTACAGATCCTTCTTCCAGTACTATTATTTTATCAGCATTACGTATAGTTGATAGTCTGTGAGCTATTACAAATGATGTCCTGTTTTTCATCAGGTTTTGCAGCGCACCCTGCACCAGGTGCTCAGATTCAGAATCCAGGGAGCTTGTAGCCTCATCCAGTATCAGTATTATAGGATCTTTTAGTATTGCTCTGGCTATAGCTATTCGCTGTCTTTGCCCTCCGGATAGCTTTATCCCCCGCTCTCCCACTATGGTTTCATACCCTTCCGGGAAACCGCTGATAAAATCATGAGCATTAGCTTTTTTCGCTGCCTCCTCTACCTCTTTGCTGGTGGCTCCCTCTTTTCCGTACGCAATATTTTCAAAAATGCTTCCTCCGAATAGTAGTACATCCTGCGGTACAAGCGCCATCTGCCTTCTTAATTGTGATAAGGGTATGCTTCCGGCAGGCATCCCATCAAATAATATCTGTCCGCTATCTGGTTCATAAAACCGCAACAGTAACGATATCAATGTGCTTTTACCTGCTCCACTTGGGCCTACTATAGCTACCTGCTGGCCGCTATCCGCTTCTATATTTATGTCCTTTAGCACTGTTATTTCTTTCCTGCTGGCATAGCTGAAATAAATATTCTGTAATGAAACCTGTCCTGATAGCTTAAATTGCTTTTGCAGTCCATTGTCTGTAATTGACACATCTTCAATATTTTCTTTCAGCAGCTCACGAACTCTTTGTGTAGCGCCAAGTGTTTTCTGCAATTGGCTATATAGATCAGCGAAACCGGCCATCGTGCCACCCACAAAAGCTGTATAGACAACAAACGCGGTAAGAGCACCAAACGATAGCATGCCATGCTGCATCAAACCAGCCCCATACCATACTACCAATACAACCGCTCCAAATACACTGAATAACAGGAACGAAACAAAAAAACCTCTGAACCTTCCATTCTTTATTGCCAGGCGCACTACCTCTTCTATGCTTTTGCCATATCTCTTCACTTCATATCCTTCGTTAGAAAATGCTTTTACATTGCTGATGCCCTGCAGCGTTTCCTGCACTATTGTTCCTGAATCCGCTAACTGATCCTGCGCCTTTCTTGATATTTTGCGTATGCGCTTGCTAAACACAATAGCTATTGCAATAATAACAGGGATAACTGACAGCATAATTAAAGTCAGCTTCGATGATATATAAAATATCATCCCCAACCCTATCAGCAATATCAGCACGCCTCTTAATATTTCAGCAAGCATACTGGTAACGGCATCCTGTATTTGTGCTACATCTGCGGTAATTCTGCTTGCCAATTCTCCTACCCTTCTTTGCGCAAAAAAATCCATCGGCATCATTATCATTCGCTGATATATATCCTTACGCATATCTGCTACTGCATTTTCTCCTACCGCAGTAAACAGGTATATCCTCATAAATGAAAATATCATTTGCAGCATTAACACTCCTATCATTATCAGCGCTATAGCTGTTGGTGTTGCTGCAAGATTTCCTGCGCTTATCTGATGTGCGCTGTCTATTAATTTTTTTAGCAGGTAAGGAAAAGCCATTGATGACGCACTTGATAATGCTATAAAAACTAACCCTGCTATAAATTTCCCTTTATATGGCTTTATATACCTGAAAATGAGTAAGCTCTCTTTAATATTCTCCCGGCTGAGTTTTAACTTTAGTGGCTCTTTTCCTGCTCCATAATAATTTCCCCTTCGTGCCATAATAGATATTCTATAATATATACAAAGGTACTTTCTTGTCTCAAGCGGGATAACGTATCATCGGCTGAAACAACATTTTTGTCGGTAGAAAGGGTGATTTTGTCGGTTAAAACAATAAATAATGTTAACTATTTGATTTTCAAATCATTTTTTTAGAACTAAAAATTTATCTTGCAGGTATATTATTAAATATTGGCAGTCATAATTTATTATATAGCATTACCTTTTATTTATTTGCTATCGGCACTGCCGTTTCCGGTACTGTACTTGCTTTCTGATTTCTTTTATTTTATCCTTTATTATGGATTAGGTTACCGAAAAGATGTTGTATTAGCAAATCTCCATAATGCTTTCCCAGACAAAAGTCAGGTGGAAATAAAGAAAATAAGTAAGCAATACTATCGCTATTTGTGCGACTTGTTTCTCGAAACATTTAAAACTTTGACAATAAGCAAAAAGAAGATGCTAAGGCATCTTTATTTTAGCCCGGGTGCTAAGTCTCTTTTTGAAAAGCTTGCTGCTGAAAACAAAAGTATCATTCTTGTAATGGGCCATTTGGGCAATTGGGAATGGGCTGGTAACAGTTTCAGCCTCCTTTGCAATCATCAACTATATGTTATTTATCATCCCTTGTCCAATAAAAAATTTAACGGGCTTATGTATCATATGCGTACCCGTTTTGGAACTAAGCTCATTGCGATGAAAAATACTTATAAAGATATGCTGGCCAATAAGGGCGAGCTAAATGCAACAGCTTTTATTGCAGATCAGACTCCTGCTCCTGAAAATGCCTATTGGACTACATTTCTCAATCAGGATACTCCTGTATATAAAGGAACTGAAGTAATTGCCAGGAAAATTAATTACCCAATCGTTTATGCCAATGTAAAAAGGGTAAAAAGAGGCCAATATGAAATTTTTGCAGAATTACTTGTCGAAGAACCTGCGAAAACAAGGGATGGCGAAATCTCAGAATTACATACCAGGAAACTGGAAAAAGATATAATAGCTCAACCGGAAACATGGCTATGGTCGCATAAACGCTGGAAGCATAAACGACCAGCAAGTTTGCAACCTACAATTTCAAAATCAACAATAAAAGCATAATAGTTATAAATGACAGGTAAAGAGCTTATACTTGCTACAAAACCTTTTGCAAAAGAAATAAGAAGTAAAAGCTGGTATTATACCATCTCTACCCTCGTGTTCCTATTAAGTGCGTTGATCTGTACATTATTGATTCCTTACATACTTCCAAGGCTACTTTTTAGCATTCTTGCAGGTTTATTAATGGTAAGGATGTTTGTTATTTATCACGACCACCAACATCACGCTATTTTACACAGATCACACTTAGCAAATGTGATAATGACTATCTACGGCATTTATGTACTTGCCCCAACCAGCATTTGGAAACGCTCACATGATTATCATCACAAGCACAATTCCAAATTCTTTAGTGCCAGTATAGGTTCATACCCTATAGTGAGTAAAAGCAAGTTTTTATCCATGACAGATGCTGAGCGTCGGATCTATTTAGTCACACGCCATGGGCTTACTATATTGTTTGGATACTTTTCAATGTTCCTTGTAGGCATGTGCCTCAACTCTTTTTTAAGCAGTTCTAAACGTCATTTTGATTCTTTGCTCGCATTAATAATTCATATTACAGCCTCTGCATTGGTCATTATCTTTTTAGGCTGGGAGACATGGCTGTTTTGTATATTTATTCCTTTTTTTATTGCAAGCTGTATAGGTGCATATTTGTTTTATGCCCAGCATAATTTCCCTGCGGTATATTTTTCATGTAATGAAGAATGGAAATATGAGCTTGCAGCAATGGAATCTTCCAGCTATATACCAATGCATCCGGTATTTGCCTGGTTTTTTGCCAATATAGGGTATCATCACATACATCATCTTAATTCCCGTATTCCATTCTACCGTCTTCCGGAGGCAATGAAACGCATACCTGAATTGCAAAAAGCGCGCACTACCACTTTGTCATTCAGGAACATCAAAAAATGTCTTAGATTAAAGGTATGGGATCAGGATACGAAACAAATGATAGGTTTTGATAAAATGAGCTATAAAGAAGAACTTGTAAAATAGACGTTCTCAAAAATTATGGATAATCAAAATATTATTAGTATCTTTGCTTTTTCTAATTTTTTTATTAAACAACAATGCAAGAAGGTACAGTAAAATTCTTCAATGAAACTAAAGGATTTGGTTTCATAACTCCTGCCAATGGTGGTCAGGATATCTTTGTTCACGTTTCAGGTCTTATCGATCAGATCCGTGAAAACGATAGAGTAACATACGAAGTTCAAAATGGTAAAAAAGGCTTGAACGCTGTTAGCGTAAAAGTTATTTAATACTCTAAATACTTTAGTATCGTAAACATGCTCCCAAAAGAGCATGTTTTTTTATTTTATAGCTATTCTAATTGCCTACAAATACATTCAATTTACAGCATAAATGCACAGGCCTTAATATTTGACAATCAAATAGTTAAACTCTAAAAAATATCCCATTTGCAAGATGGTAAAAAACCGACACTGTCAAATATCTTGACGCTTGTTGATATGATAAAAATTATATAATTATAATTGCATACAAAATAAAACAAATAATATATTCAGCAATGCAGTTATAGTTTAAGTATAATTACCATATAATTGATGTGCACCAAAGTGGCATTGTGGATAAGGTTTGCGGTTATAGCTTAAGCTTATAGTTTGAATACAATACCAAATCTGTAACTTGCGATAATGTCAAAATCCCATGCTGATCTACCTTTGCACTATGGCCAGGTACCACCCTGGCTTTATCAACGTATGGGGAAATTAGGTGGGGCAATTGTAGAGGCCATCGTAATTGAATATGGTAAAAATGCTTTTTTAAGTCGTATGAGTGATCCTTTCTGGTTTCAGGCATTAGGCTGTGTTTTAGGAATGGATTGGCATTCATCCGGTATTACTACTTCAGTTATGGGTGCTTTAAAAGGTTCCCTCAATAAGAAATCCAAGGAGCTTGGAATTTACATTTGTGGTGGCAAAGGCCGCTATTCCCGGGAAACACCGGCAGAATTATTACAAATAGCGGATAAAACCGGTTTAAATGGGGATATGCTTGTACGTAGCAGCAAGCTCGCAGCTAAAGTTGACAACACCGCTATTCAGGATGGTTTTCAACTTTACCTTCATTCTTTTATTTTAACAGACGAAGGAGAATGGGCTGTGATCCAACAGGGCATGAATGACGCAAGTGGAATGGCCCGCCGGTACCATTGGCACTCTCCCACCGTCACATCATTTATAGAGGAGCCACATACATTTATTTATGGGCCCAATCAAGGCCTGATATTAAATATAACGGATAAAAAAGCTGACACTACAAGGAATGGTGTTTTACAGC
This sequence comes from Flavipsychrobacter sp., assembly GCA_035606335.1. GTDB lineage: Bacteria > Bacteroidota > Bacteroidia > Chitinophagales > Chitinophagaceae > DATNFP01. The sequence goes on from DATNFP010000134.1 coordinate 5,711, forward strand.
TCACAAAAGAAAACCCTACCGATCTATTATCTGAGATCAGAAAGCTGACAATGCCTTCTCATCATGATGTAAGAAAAAAAGATGTTGATCTAAAAAGGCTCGGCAGCATACTTGCCGTTGCTTATGAAAAGGAATCATTGGACATGGAATCTCTTTTATTGCTCGAAGGTCTTGGCCCTCGCACATTGCAATCTTTAGTACTGGTAAGTGAGGTTATTCATGGCACACCTTCCAGGTTTGAAGATCCTGCAAGATTCTCTTTTGCTCATGGTGGCAAAGATGGTCATCCCTTTCCGGTTCCTACAAAAGTTTATGATGAAACGATACACACCCTTGAAAATGCAATAAATAAAGCCAAACTCGGTCAGACAGATAAAAATGAAGTAATAAAAAAATTATCAATCGTTGCCCAGAAACTGGAGAAAGATTTCCAACCCAACGACAATTTTGAACAACTTGTAGAGCGCGAGCGTACTGAATCCTGGAAATATGGAGGCCGTACAGTTTTTGGTAAAGCTCAACCGCCAAAACAAAAACGGAAAGATGCGCAATTAAGATTATTCTAAAAAGAAAAGACCGGAATATAATCCCGGTCTTAAGAAATTAAGGTACTCTCAAATGGCATTATCGTATAACTCGAACGTTCACTGCGTTCATACCTTTTCTACCTTGTTGTAATTCGAATTCTACACGATCATTTTCCTTAACCTGGTCCCTTAGTCCACTTACGTGAACAAATGTTTCCTGGCTGGACTCATCATGCTTAATGAAGCCGAAACCTTTGCCTTCATTGAAGAACTTTACAGTTCCTGTTAATTTTTGTGTTTGCACTTTGAAGAAATTTTTAAAATAAACGATTATATCAAAGATAGTATTTAATTAATAGAAAAAAATACTCAATGATAAAATTTAGTCTTTGCCAAGTTTCCTCAACATTTTTCCATGTTGCACCAAAGCATGTGCGAATGTTGGTTGCACTTGATATGGCAAACCATGCGCCAGCGCTGCATTCTTAACGATCTTTGCAATCTTGGGATAATGTATGTGACAGATATGCGGAAATAAATGATGTTCTATTTGATGATTTAATCCACCAACAAACCAGAATACAAAACGGCTGCGTGGAGAGAAATTGGTTGTGGTCAATAATTGATGCACAGCCCAATTATTTTCCATCTTCCTGTCATCAGGTGGATTTGGGAAATCACATCCTTCCATAACGTGTGCCAGTTGAAATATACATGACAGAGCCAGGCCTGCTACAAAGTGAAGGATCAAAAAGCCTATCACTACATAATACCATGGCATACCGGAAAAGATGATAGGTAATACCAAAGCATAAGTAAAATATAGTATTTTATAAAAGCTTAGTTCAAGCAGGGCTTTTCTCAATGTTATCTTCTCCTTACGTAGTAGTCCTTTCTTTTCATAGAGAAATAAAAGACGGTAGTCTTTATATGTTACCCATTGTAATGTCAATAAGCAGTAAAGAAACCATGCATAAATATGTTGATACCGGTGCAATGAATATTTCTTGCTATGCGGAGAAAAGCGCATTAGAAAACCTACATCAATATCTTCATCCAGCCCCACAATATTAGTATAAGTATGATGAAGGATATTATGTTGTATTCTCCATGTTACATCATAGCCACCTACTACATTTACAATATCCCCAACTACTTTATTCACAGTTTTATTATCTGAATAAGATCCATGATTTGAATCGTGGTGTACAGAACAACCTATTCCAACCATGCCAAGTCCCATCATAAACCATAAAGTAAAAAATACTATAGGACTGAAGGCAGCAAGACCTGTTACAATAAAAATGTAAGGAACAAAGAATAATGATAACATGGCCAAAGTCTTCCACCTCATAGCCGAGTTACCAAAGGAATCAATATTATTTTCTTTAAAATAATTGTCTATATTTTTCTTAACTGTATCGTAGAAACCTTCACCATTACGAGGAGCAAAACGAACAATCTCTAATTTTTTAACTGACAACTGAAAAAATTTATGTAAAGGTAAGCTTAAAATAAGTACTATTTGATTATTGTTTTCACAATGAATAACGATCATAAACAATGGCCACTAATGCCAGTTTATAGCCATTATCAAAACGTTAAAATTATCACATCCCTTCAAGTTTCTTTTTCATTTCTGTGGCCTTGTCAAGTTTGTTCTGCATCGCATATATCTGCTTAAGAGCAATTACTGTACTATGAAAAGTTTCTCTATCGTCTCCTTTCAAATCAGAACCTTTAGCATTTAATATATTGTACGATTTTTCGAGATAAGGTAAAGCCTTGTCAAATGTGCTATTCCTTATTGTTTTAAGTTCATCAAATCTTTTCTGTTCATTTGTTCCCAAAGCATTCATTTGTGTATTAATTTCAGTTGCCTGGTTATAATATAGCACACCTAAATTGTAGTTATAAGTTGGGTTGTCGGGACTTAGAGTAACTGCTTTTTGATAGCTTGCTTCTGTTTTACTTATCAGGTCTTTATAGTTGGCTGGCTTCGGTAAATCTTTTCCGGTAGCGTCTTTAGGAAATGCTAACCCCATATATCCGTTTCCCAAATCAAAAAATAATTCTGCATTATTAGGATCTTTTTGTGTTGCGTCTTCCAATTTCTTCATTAGCTCATCCTGCTTGCCTGTCCTTATATAATAGTTCAGTTCTTCGTTCCTGAGAGATGGATCATCCGGAAATTGTTTCCTTCCTTCTTCTATTGCTGCAAAGGCATCTTCCGGCTTGTTTTGCTTATTATATATGTCTGATATATACAAATAAACGGTAGGCTTTCTTATTATATTATCACCTTTCATTTGTTCAAAAAGTGGTAATGCCTGGTCATTTTTATTACTGAAATACGATGCATTAGCTGCAACATATTTTGCTTGCGAAGCCACTGTGTCAAACGATTTATTACCGGCAAATGTTTTGCCATTATCTAAATTATGGATAGTAATTACATTCTGCGATAAATCATATGCATCATCGTACTTTTTGCTATTGTAAGCATTAATGCCATCGTTAAAATAATAATAGGCACATGCAAGCAAAGTTCTGTCGGTAGTCTCTTTATCATAATCAGGTTTTAAAGAGAGTACCTTTAAATATGACTTAGCGGCTTCCTTATAATAAGCACTGTCCTTGTTTTTAGGATCCTGCTGTAAAAGCATATATAGCTCGCCTCTTGTCGACCACGCTTTTACACTTTCTTTTGTAGATGGATCATTTACCGCTTTATTTATGTCATCTTTGGCAGTAACATAATCATTGTCTTTCATTGCAAGCCTTGCAGAGGTAACGTTTTTATCCTGTGCATTAGCTGCAATTCCTATAAATAGTGCAACGGTAATTGTTGTAATATTTTTCATCGCATTATTATTCATAATACTTATTCTTAATTTCCTCCAAAAATAAACTCCCAAATTTTAATGGGAGATTATTTTTTATTGGTAATAATTTTTATTCAGCCGGTGGTGGGTTGAAATCAACAACACCTGCGGCTTCTTTGTCATCTTCGCCTTCCACTTCCTGTTCTTCTATACGCGCAATAGCCGCAATAGTATCACCTTCATCAAGGTTAATGAGCCTTACGCCTTGTGTAGCTCTGCCAGCTTCGCGAATGTGAGCTACTTTCATACGGATTGTAACACCTGAACGGCACGTTATCATCAGATCATCTTTTTCTTCTACTGCCAGCAGGCCAACCAGGTAACCTGTCTTTTCAGTGATATTAATGGTTTTAACACCCTTACCGCCGCGGTTTGTCACGCGATATACAGGTACTATTTCATTCGTAGTTTCATCTTTTTCAAGGAAAGTAGTACGCTTGCCCAAACCTTTTTCGGACACTACAAGTATTTGTTTGCTATTATTATCTTTTGGCACACAGATCATTCCTACAACCTCATCATTATTATTGTCAAGCTCTATACCAAATACACCTATAGCGCCACGACCTGTTGATCGCACCTTATCATCTTCAAAGCAAATAGCTCTGCCCGATTTAACAGCCATCATGATATAGCTATTACCATCGGTAATAGAAACATCAAGCAGTTGGTCACCATCTTGTATTGTTATTGCGTTGATACCATTCTGGCGAGGCCGACTAAAGTCTTTTAAAGATGTTTTTTTGATTATCCCTTGCTTTGTACATAGCACTATACAATGTTTATCAACATACGCTTCATCCTCCAATTGCGGAATATCAATAATAGTACGGATCTTATCGTCAGGGGGTATTTGTATCAGGTTTTGGATAGCCCTTCCTTTGGCATTTTTATCAGCTTCGGGAATTTCATATACTTTAAGCCAATAGCAACGACCCTTTTCAGTAAAAAACAACAATGTATGGTGAGTAGATGCAACAAATAGATGCTCAATAAAGTCCTCATCCCGAGTGCGTCCGGCCATTGCTCCCCTACCTCCACGACGCTGTGAGCGATACTCAACGGCAGAAGTACGTTTTATATAACCTAAATGTGACACAGTAATAACTACATCTTCTTCCTCTATTAAGTCCTCGATGCGCATCTCATCAGCCATATAGTGTATCTCACTTTTGCGTGAATCACCATATTTTTTTTGCACGTCCAGCAATTCATCTTTAATTATCTTAAAGCGTAAAAGCTCATCAGCAAGTATTTCGTTATAATAAGCTATTTGCTTCATTAACTCTGCATGTTCTTCACGGATCTTTTCACGCTCCATGCCTGTGAGCCTTTGCAGACGAAGTTCCAATACTGCTTTTGCCTGTATTTCACTCATGCCAAATTGAGTGATTAACCCTGTCTTTGCAGTATCCGGATCGGCAGAATTACGTATTAATGCGATCACTTCATCCAGGTGATCCAAAGCTATTAAATAGCCTTCCAGTATATGAGCACGTTTTTGAGCTTCTCTAAGTTCAAATTCTGTGCGGCGCACAACTACTTCATGGCGAAAACTGATAAATTCCGAAATGAGATCTTTAAGGTTCAATGTGCGTGGACGCCCGTTAACAAGCGCCACATTATTGATACCATAAGATGTTTGCAGTTCGCTATGTTTATATAGCTGGTTAATGATTACCTGGGCTACAGCATCTTTACGCAATTCTACAACAACACGTGTACCATCCTTATTCGATTCATTGGCAACATGTGTGATACCTTCAATAATTTTATTATTTACTAAGTACCCTATTTTTTCAGCTAATGCATCCCGGCTCACCTGGTAAGGCACTTCATTTATAACAATTTGCTCTTTACCATTCTTTGTTGTTTCCACATTTACTTTACCACGCAGCACTACTCTACCACGGCCTGTATGCATTCCCTGCTTTATGCCTTCTATTCCATAAATAATGCCGCCTGTCGGAAAATCCGGAGCTTTAACGAATTTCATCAACTCGTCAATAGTTATATCCTTATTTTCTATGTAGGCAATACAGCCATCTATAACTTCGGTGAGATTGTGAGGCATCATATTGGTAGCCATACCAACAGCGATACCAGATGAACCATTTACCAGTAATTGAGGAATGCGTGTTGGCAAAACCGTTGGTTCTTCCAATGAATCATCGAAGTTTAGAGAAAAATCAACAGTTTCTTTTTCAATATCCTCCAGCATGCTTTCGCCAAGCCGTTGCATACGTGCTTCCGTATAACGCATTGCGGCAGGGCCATCGCCATCTTGAGAGCCATAATTACCCTGGCCATCCACGAGCATATAGCGCATACTCCATGGCTGTGCCATACGTACCATAGTATCATATACGGCAGTATCACCATGAGGATGATATTTACCCAATACTTCCCCCACTATACGTGCACATTTCTTATATGGTTTATTAAATGTATTGCCCAATTCGTGCATGGCAAATAAAACACGACGATGTACCGGTTTCAATCCATCACGTACATCGGGTAAAGCACGGCCGACAATTACCGACATCGAATAGTCGATATATGCCGTCTTCATTTGTTCTTCAATATTAACCTGGACTATCTTATTTGTTTCGTTGCTAAAAGAATCCTGAGGCGTTGCATCCTGGTTGTTTTGATCCATAAATATGTGGAATAGAAAAGATAACGCAAATATAATGAATTTGTGTTAAAGTGAGGGCTGTTGGAATGGGTAAAATCACCTTCCTTTTTAAAATCAAATTCACAGAAATCAGGCGCATTGTTTTTAATCAAAAAGTAACTTTAGCAGTCATCCGGCCATAGTAGGGAAAAATAAATGTATATGGTACAATTTTTTTATAGATTTTTATTGAAAATAAATATGGTTCTTACATTCAATTATTTTAATATTATAAATTAACTTATTATGAAATCAACCATAGGTGTATATGATACACATGAAAAAGCCCTGGAAGCCATAAAAAAATTAAAAGATAACGGATTCCCGGTAAAGCAACTCTCTTTAATTGGCAAAACAGAAACTGAGGCAGTAGACGAACAAATGAATGTAATGCCGAAGGAAGAAATAAATATAACTGGCGTTACCGCTGGTACTGCTATTGGTGCTACATTAGGTATTTTAACCGGGGTTGGTTTATTCGCTATTCCGGGACTTGGCTTTTTATTTGGGGCTGGCGCATTAGTTGGCGCAATTGCCGGGTTTGATTTTGGACTAATTGGTGGCGGAATAGCCTCTGTACTAACTACGGTGGGTGTAAAGAATGAAGCTGTAAAAAAATACCAGAAGGAGATTGAAGAAGGGAAATTTCTTGTGGTGGCTCAAGGAAGTGATGAGGAAGTAAAACATGCTAATGAAGTATTAAATGCCCATGGTACCCATACCGACATGGCAATACACTAAAAAATTGTAATCATTAATAATAAGGGCCGTTTCTACGGCCTATATTATTTTCAAAAAATGAGCACACATAAGTGATTGCATTTTCTTTACTTTACAAGTATATAAATGAGTGTGCTATAAGATTTTTACTCTAAAATCTAATTTTCCAATAACTAAAGCTGATTGAACAAACCTTAAATTTATTTTTTACTTTTTATATTGATCTAAAATGGACATCCTGCTTATTGAAGACGACGAACGGGTATCTGAGTTGATAAAAAGAGGACTGGAAAATCAACAATACAACATGACGGTAGCCTATGATGGCGAAATGGGCGAAAAACTTGCAATGGAAAATGACTATAACCTTATAATTACGGATATAATATTGCCAAAAATAGATGGATTGGAGCTGTGTAGGGAAATACGCAAAGCAAAACCACAGATACCAATTATTATGCTGACGGCACTTGGTAGAACCGATGATAAAATAGAAGGATTTGATGCAGGAGCTGATGATTACCTGGTAAAGCCGTTCGACTTCAGAGAGCTTGAAGTACGTATCAGGGCTTTGCTCAATCGAAACAAAAGAGCTACTAATAGTCTAAAATTACAGGTGGGAAACCTGGAAATGGATCTACAAACAAAAACTGTCTATAGGCAAGGAGTGAATATCAATCTCACGCCGAAAGAATTTAAGTTACTGGAATATATGATGCGCAATAATGGTCGCTTGCTTACCAGAACAGAGATAGCAGAAAAAGTTTGGGAAACACATTTTGATACCGGAACTAACTTTATTGATGTGTATATTAATTACCTCCGTAAAAAAATAGAAAAAGATTTTACTGGGAAATTAATACATACCAAGCCAGGTATGGGCTTCATTTTTAAGGTAGATTAATGAAAATCAGGGATAGGCTTACTTTGCTTTTTACAGCCTTAATAGCAGGGTTGCTGCTGGCTTTTGCTTTTGTTATTTATTATTCCTATGCAAAAAACAGGGAAGAAGAATATTTTAAGAGAATAAAAGAACAGGCAATAACAAAGGCAAATTTGCTATTAGATGCCAAAGTTGCCCCTTCAGTACTTCAATTGATCTACAAAAATTCTCCTAATTCATTATTTCAGGAGCAGGTTGCTATCTATGATACCCATTTCAATTTATTATATCACGACGCTGTGGATAGGGACATAGTAAACGAAACGCAGCAAATGATGGATAATATAATATCCAAAAACGTTATTACTTTTTATACAGACAATTGCCAGGTAGTCGGTTTTTTATATCATCATAACAATAAAGACTATGCAATAACTGCAGCAGCAAAGGATGAGTATGGATTTGCCAAGTTGGCCAATCTTCGGTTCACATTAATAATCACTTTCCTTATAAGCATAGTATTGATATTTCTTGCCGGGCTAATTTTTTCAAAACAAGCTCTAAAACCAGTTTCAAATCTTGTACATGAGGTAGAGGAAATTACAGCAACAAATCTTGATCTGAGAGTAAATGAAGGAAATGGCAAAGATGAGCTTGCAGAACTTGCTACCACATTTAATGCGATGTTAAATCGCCTTGAAAGTTCATTCGATTCTCAAAAACAATTTGTTTCTAATATTTCTCATGAATTAAGAACCCCGCTCTCTGCAATCATTACTGAATTAGAACTATCAACAATTAAAGAACAAAGTGCTGAAGAATATAAGCACATCATTCAAGTGGTGCTGAATGATGCTAAAAAGCTGGTAAGGTTATCAAACGGATTATTGGACCTGGCTAAAGCCAACTATGATGAGGCTTCAATTAAATTTAAGGAAGTACGACTTGATGAATTATTGTTGGATGCCAGGCACGATCTGCTAAAAGTAAATCCATTATTCAACGTAAACATCACTTTTGAGAAAGAAGATCTTGAAGATGATGCTTATATTTCTATTATAGGCAATGAATATTTATTAAAAGTTGCTTTTATAAACCTAATGGAAAACGGTTGTAAATTTTCTCCCGACAAAGAATGTAATGTTGAAATTATCTATCATAATAAAAACACGGTACTTCTATTTAGAGATAATGGAATAGGAATAAAAAAAGAAGATTTACCTCACATCTTTACTCCTTTTTATAGAGGCTCTAATAAAGATTATACGTATGGCAATGGCATAGGCCTGTCATTAACTTACAGGATTATCAAGATGCACAAAGGCATGATAAAAATAGAGTCTATATTATATCAAGGCACTACAATTATAATTGAATTTTCTCATATCTAATATGTTTATTCTAATCTATTTCTAACTGCATTCTAATACTATTTTAATGCGCCAAATAGCTTGCTGAATATACCTTTACAAAGTTTTATATATTCAATTTTTAGATAAACCAATATATCTTACTATGAAGCATATAGTAGGGTATCAATAGCAAAAAATTCTTATCAATTAGCATGTACAGGATTTGTACAAAAACAATAATGGATACTACAGCAGATCCGGATATTGTTTTTGATGAAAATGGGATTAGTAATTATGTAGAAAAATATAATTATCTGCAGGATTTAAGAATCCCCGCCGAGGATGTTAGAGATAAGAAGTTAAAACTGATAATTGAAAGGATAAAAAAAGATGGTAAAGGGAAAGATTACGATTGTTTAATTGGCGTAAGCGGTGGTGTTGATAGTACTTATGTAGCTTATTATATAAAAAAATTAGGACTTAGGCCTTTAGCTGTACATTTTGATAATGGATGGAATTCTGAACTAGCAGTAAGCAATATAGAAAAGACTTTAAAAAAGCTGGAAATCGACTTGTACACTTACGTAGTTGATTGGGAGGAGTTTAAGGAAATACAAGTTGCTTTTCTGAAAGCTTCAGTTCCGGATGGTGAAATACCAACAGATCACGCGATCTATGCAACGCTATATAATACTGCAAATAATTATGGCATCAAGCATATAATCAGCGGCACTAATATCAGAACAGAAGGCATCTTGCCGAGAACCTGGGCCTACGGACATATAGACTTGAAGTACATTAAGGCAATTTGTAAAAAATTCTCTACACTTAAAGACAGATTCAAAACTTTTCCGCATGTAAATCTTTTTCAATTCTTCAATTATATATACATCAGGAAGATAAAATCATTCCCCATTTTGGATTACATCAATTATGACAAAGCTGAGGCTGTAGACATACTTGAAAAAGAGTTAGGCTGGGTAAATTATGGGGGTAAACATTACGAATCAATATACACACGATTTTTTCAAGGATATATATTGCCTCGTAAATTTAAAATGGACAAGCGCCGGGGACATTTATCAACATTAATTTGTTCTGGTCAGATTACAAGAGAAGAAGCTCTAACAGAAATATTGAAACCTTCCTATTCCGATAAAGATATGGAACAGCAGGATAAAGAATTTGTATTAAAAAAGTTTGGCTTATCAGAAAAAGAATTCGAAGACATTATGAATGCTCCGACCAAATTATTTAAAGATTATCCCAATAATTTTAAGCAGCAGCAATCTCTTACAAAATTGTATCACTATTTGAAAAAATTCGGGCTCTAGTATTTTTGCGGCAATTAATATGTAAGTTGTTCACTCGATATATATGCTATCAATAAGGAGACTATATTTATGGTTTCCTTTTTTTATTACATTGTACGGCCGATTGCTGATGACACGTCAAAATTTGAAAAATATTACCATTGTAATAATTACTGTGCTGATTATGGCAGTTGTGATTGCTATTATTGTTAATAAAGAGAATTTTTCGACTGGCACGAATTCACGTGAACCTGCTTTTGGTATAAATGAAAAGGTAGCTTTTATTATTTCACAAAATATTGTTACAGATTCTCTCAAACTAAATTGGACGGCCAAATTTCCACTCTCCGATTATTCTTACGAATATTTAGGCAGTAACACTTATTCCATACGATCTTATGTAGATTTCATCAATAATGCAGGTATCAGGAAAAGGAATAATTATTTTATTGAGTTACAATATGTAAATGGTGCACCATCAAATACCCGCAATTGGAGACCTCTATATTTTTCAGTAGAGCCTTACCCACGCAGTCTACCTCCAGGAATTAATAATTAAAAAAGCTAGTTAAGAATAACTAGCTCTCTCGTTAACCTCTAAAACATACTTATGTTTTAGCATCTTAAAGTTAAAAATAAAATCCTTAAAAAAGCTCAAAATATATTAACAGATGTTAATAACCACACATTCAAAGTAGATGTTTGTATAAGAAGCAAAATAACATAAGGGATAAAATAGCTACTTTTGCACCATTTGCCTCTACAAATTATTCAGACTAAATATATTTTTTATTACTAATAGTAATACTAATTTAGAACATTATTGATGACTATATGAAAAGAATGGTGGCAGCTTTGATCTTAATCTATCTAGCTAATTATACATTTGGACAAAATGCAATACAGACAAAAAGAACTGGTAAGAAAATATACATAAGCAAAGGCACGGATAATGGTAGATATATTGGTAGTGATTGGAATTATAAACCTGGAGATACTTTTGTTATAAGAGCAAATAATAATCCGTATTCATATCTTTCATTTGATGGCATACATGGTACTGAAATTAGCCCGGTAGTCATTATTAATGAAGGTAGTCAGGTGAAAATGGGCAATGGAATGGCTTTTAATAATTGTACTTACATTAAAATTACAGGTACAGGAAGCAAGGATTCATATGGTTTTTATATTTCAGATGCCGGGTCGAACGGAGTAGCGATACAAATATCCGGCAGATCCTCAAATATTGAGGTGAGTAATATTGATATCTATAAGAAAACATATGGTTTTTGGGTTAAAGAAGAAGCCTCTTGCATTGATTCATTACAATTTCCAAACTGGATAATAAGCAATATTTCCCTTCATAATAATCGGATAAGAAAGGTAACCCAGGAAGGAATGTACCTTGGTTCCACGGCACCAAACGGCGAACGGGAAATAAAATGTAATGGGAAAACCATGCATCCTAAACCTTTATACTTAAGCAACATTAAGGTGTATAATAACGACATTGATAGCACTAACCGTAGTGGCATTCAATTATCCTGTGCAGCAAGTGGTAATAATAAGATCTACAATAATCACGTTTCGAATTGTGGTTTTGAATTTAACGATTACCAGGGGAATGGAATAAGTCTTGGAGGCTATACTCAAGCGCATGTTTATGATAATGTGATCAGCAATACGTATGCTATCGGTATATTAGTATTAGGAGCCGGATTTATCAAAATAAATAACAATACAATAAATAATAGCGGCATTTTAGCCGGCAAACGCGTAAATGGCATGGATGGCATAATGGTTGATACACGCTTTACTAAGCCTGTAGATAGCACTGTCATTCAAATAACAAACAACAGGATCAATAACTATACTGATTATGGAATAAGACTTTATAAAACCTGTAATACTTATAAAAAGGACAATATAATCTCTCATAATACAGGAACTATAAATGTTGCTGAAGGAATAAGCTGGAATGGAAGCCACTAATTGAGAATAATTATCGAAGTAAAGTACCAGCCACTTTTGAATTTCACTGGTTATAGCTTAGTTGCCACGATACACCAAATCTGTCAGTAAGCCACGCATATTTTTTACTGAATGGATAGGTGTTCAAAGGCATAAGGACTTGCCCATCTTTCGAAAGCTCACTGAACAATTTTTCTACTTCGGTTTCAGTATCACAATTGATATAAAAAGAAATAGCCGGGGTAAAGGTAAATGAATGCTTTACTGAACTGTCTATACACATAAACATTTGTCCATTTAAGGAAAATGAAGCGTGCATAATACTCCCCTCCGCTCCGGCTTCATTTGCTTTGTAGCGAATAATATGAACAATCTCAGAGTTTGGAAATATTGCAATATAGAAATTCATGGCCTCCTCTGCTTTACCATCAAACAGTAAGAAGTTGGTGATCCCTTGCATAATTGGAATTTTTTTTGATAAATATTATAGCATTTGTATTGCGAAATAAATTGATCACGGAAAATACTTTTTCAATTCCAAAGCTCTTTTCTCGACAATAAACCATGAAAGCGCGCCAAAAATAAAAGTAACCGGAATAGAAACAAACATTAGCTGCAAATGATTGAATTTAAAATAGTACATCAATGTTTGTTGAACGATAAATCCATACAGATATATACCATAAGAAAAGTCACCCATTTTTTTATTAACCCCGCAAATTCCTTTGGTAGAATAAGAGCCCGCAAAAACGATTACTAAAGGCAGAATTAAGAATTGGGTAAAATAAAAAGTTTTAGTAATTAAGAATACAATACACAGTAAACACGATAAAATAAATAATGGTGTTTTTAGTTTTAACTTATGGATATTAACTGCTGCCAAAGCTGCACCACCAAAGAAAAGTAATGCAAAATGAGCTAATAGATGTACCTCAAATGTGTCTTTGGGAATATAAAGGTCCGGATGGTTTTCATATCTAATAGTTAGCAGAAAAAGAATAACATAACCTAATAATAAAAGTATAGTCAACAGTCTTTTGTTTTTTCTTAGAATAAAGGCAAAAGCAAGGATGATATAAAAAAGAAATTCATAAGGTATGGTCCAGATGGAGCCATTGATAGCGTATTTATATGGGTTTGTGCTAAAAACATTGTCTATCTGATAATGCAAAGGCAAAAACATAGCCAGGTTGTTACCCAGGTACGACCAAACCGAATGATCTCTAAAATATAAGCTCGGACTGAGGTGAGAAATGACTGCACCTAACAATATGGCAATAATAGTCACCACTATGTAGGCAGGGTAAATCCGCAATATTCGTTTAATAAAATAGTCGCCGAGGTTTTTGCTGCGAAGCACACTTTGAAAGATTAGAAAGCCACTGATGACAAAAAAACCTTTTACACCTAAGGATGAACAATTTAGCTGACCACTTGTTAAACGCGCCAGAAAATCATTTTCTGCATAGCCGCTAAGAGCATATGAATGGGTAATCAATACCAGGGTAGCAAAAACCAATCTTAGAAAATCAAAGTTGTTTTTATGCATTATAAGTTTAACAAATTATTTCATGGTTTCTAATCCTATCCAGTCAAGACTGAATCACAGTGGAATGAATTTTTTATTCATTATTTCATCATGTAATATTAAAAAAGTGTAGCGATGAAACCGATAGTAAATATACCACAGAAACCTGAAACACCGGAAACCAATCCCATTCCCGAACAGCCAAAAGTTCCTGAGGTAGTGCCGGTTATACCGGAACACCCCCAAGTTCCAGAACATCCGGAAGTAATGCCCGGAAGAGAGCCTGAACCAACTCCAACTCCAACTACTACTCCTACAGAAGTACCGATGCCCAAAATGCTTTAACTTATTTTGTTTTAATCTCTACAATAAGAAAGCATATTTATGTGGTTTTCTTATTTGCTACCTTTTTCGCTTTACTTTTTACACTTTCCATGTCTTCAATTGCTCTGAATTTAACTATGCTTTTTACTAATTCTGTAGGGATCGGTTGTGTAATTGGGAATTGAATAGCACCCTTTGATGTTGTATAACCTGATAGTTCATTTTTAAATGCCTGAATCGCAGAAGATCTTGGGTATAGGCCGATATGCTCTTTATGCACTGCATACCATACCAATATTCCATTTTGCTTAAATGCAGGCATGCCATAGCTGATCACTTCTTCTGCTTTGGGTACTATTTGTTTTATTGTCTTTCTTAGCCCTTCTAAAATGACCTTTTCATTTTTGGGCAACAAAGACATATACTCATCTACAGTTTTAAATTTTGAAGCCACTTTCATATCACATGTTTTGATAGTTTGCTAACAATAAAAATAAAACTTTAATTGTCATTATACATTTTGTAGTGACTCGAGTGTGTGCTTGTGTCATGAAAGATTGCTTCGTTTTTCGCAATGACCCTCATTGTGTGGATCATGATGATCCGGTGCGCATGTGTTGAGTAAGGAGTCTTCTACAGATTGAGTAAAGCCGTTTTAATAACGGCTTTATTTTTCAAACTGACCCTTAAATTCATTTTGTGGTTATGAGCCGGCTTT
>DATNFP010000135.1:0-38169 GCA_035606335.1 Flavipsychrobacter sp.
TTCTGCTGCTCGGACAATTCCTTTTTGTCCTCTAAACAATAGTGGATAGTATGGTAAAAAGACATGCCTTTGCTTACTTTTCCGATCATTGGTAATGGGTTTCTATTTTGTCAGCAAGTGTTTTTAATTCGCGCGAACGGAGTATGAGTTCGGCTCTTTGCAATGCGTCCAATTGTTCACCGCTATTCCTTCTCTTGGCGATCTGATTGAAGTAAGCTGCCAATTGTCTGAGCAATCCATTTTGTAATAAAATATCAGATGGCAAGGTTTTTTTTCGCCTGTCAACCTGTCTGTTTAATACAGTTTCCCGTATGTATTCTGATAATAAAAGTTCGCAGGATTTGGCTTTTGCCTCGATGATTTTTCGTTCATATAGCGTGCATTTAAAGGCCATGAGCTGATCTCTCTTAACAGCTTTCTTTGGCCTCCCACCCTTACTTCTTCCACTGCCTTTAAGCTGTTCCATTACACTTGCTCAACTATTTTTGAATGCGATAGCATGAAAAAATTCCTCACCGAATGCGATAGCATGAGGTGAGCCAGCCGTTTTGGTTTTACCAAAACATAGCTGGCTACCCTGAAATCAAAAAAGACCCTTTAGCCTTTGGCCTGGCTTTCGCCTCAAGCTGCTCTCCATGCTCCAGTCATTTAAATCCTTATAGTCCTGGTATAAACTGCTCTGATCCTTGTATTTCTTTTCATCCCATGTCAAAGCCTGCTGAGTACATTTTACTCCTGCTTTATCCCGATCCAGGTACAGATTTATTTTCTCGTACTTTTCCATTAAAGGCCGACTTCTTTCAAAGAAGGAAAGAGAATTAAGCACCAGTAAATTTGTCAGCTTGTCTCCTTTTTTTGAGGCAATAGATTGAAAGGCAAGGAAGTTAAAAAAGCCTTCGAAGACTGTTATTTGAGTATCGTTGTTATTGAGAAACGTTACGCCTTTGGGTGAGCTGCTCCCTTTAAAATCGGCACTCCTTAATTCATATCCACCAGAATTATTTTGAAAACCAATAGCTCTATATTGCTTTCCGTATAATAAAAAATCCACTTCGCTGCAAAAATTATCAGCTATGTTTAGAGGAATGTTACGCAATTCGAGGTAACGTAATAAAGATTTATCAGCTAATTGGCGTGTCTCCGATATAACAACTTTGCCCTCTATTTCTTTCTTTTCACCCGCAAACGATTGCAGGATGGGCTGTGAACTGTTTGCCAATAAGTGCTGGTGAAAAGAAAAAGGTTGGTCTGTGTGTTGGGATAGATTTTGCAGCAAGTCTCTAACAGAACACTTAAAATAACGTGTACCAAAATCTATCAAGTCACCCCCGATTCCCTCTGCATGGTCATACCATACATTTAATTTTCTATCTACTTTAAAGGAAGCCGTTTTTTCATCACGAAGCGGAGATAAATACCAATAATCGCTGTTTCTAATTTTCTGAGGCGAATGACCTAAGAGAGCTAAATAATCTACGAGGTCAATCTTTTTTGCCTGCCCACATGTTAGCCTTTCCATGCCTTTCAAAGTTTGTCTTGATTAAAATGATTTGACTTTCGCTTATTTGATGCAAGTATTTGTTCAGCCTCCCGATGAATTTCAGTAGCGGTTTTCTTCCTGCCTGACTTTATCCATGTAATCAGTTCAGACTTATAGAAATACAATCGTTTGCCCTGTTTATTGACAGGAATTTCCTTGCGGCTAACTTTGCTATAAATAGTGGGGACAGAAAGGTTTAGAAACTTAGCGGTATCTTCAATTGTTAATAGTTCGTCCGCTTCCTGAGTAGAATGATGTCTGTCAAGTAATATTTTTTCAATATTGTTTACTTGGTCTTGAAGTTTACTTATTGCTTCGGGCAGCTTCTCAAATGTCAATGGTTCCATACAGCACGATATTTCGTTTTATGCTGCAATGGTACGATGGTAGTTTGCGGGGTTACAATGGGTTAATCCTCTAACCCTCCCATAACCCTAATATTTTTTGTAATTTTTCTTGATTCTTTGTGTTGGGAACACTCCATATTGCCCGTTCTCTCTCTTTTTTATATCCAATATCGGTGATTGGCACGTTTTAGTATCAGACGAGATAATATCGTTTAAATATTTTTCAGTGTAGCTTTTTTGGCTTGTTTTATCTTTATAACTGAAATATTTCCTTATCCAAACGCTTAATTCTGCTTTATTGCAGCCGACAATTAGATTAGCATCAGTTAATTGCTTAAATGCGTCGGCTAACTGGTTTCCATTACCATGAAACATTATTTTTTGTTCAGTTTGTTGAGCGGCACCTTGCAATAGGTCAAGCAATAAATCCTGATCCTTCTGTGCAAAATATGCTTTTAGAAGATCAAATAATTCGGGAACAATTTCCGATTTGAATACGGGAATACTTTTAAATTTATCTTGAATTAATTTTTCGTCATCCTTAGAATCTATATCCGCTTTAGCATCTCTTTTCACTGCATTTTCTATTGACCAGATAAAATCGGAAAGAAGGTTCATCCTTTCTCTGATAGCCCTTAATAATTGGTCTATAAATTCATACGAAAGGTCGGCATGTGGTATTTTCTCTTGTTCGACTATCTTAAAATAAGATTCCAGTTCTAAACATGCGAAGTAAGTTGCCGGATGCACTTCCCTGGTATAATCGGGTATTGTATCATGGTTCGCCCAAAAATCAGTAAACAATTGCCTAATCAATTCCAAACGCTGTATCTGGTAAAAAATTTGTTCTTCGGGCTGGTTTAATATATCTGTCAGAGCAAATTCCTTTAACTCAAAGAATGAACCACCACCATTAATCGCGTAAATATCATCACGAGAAATAGTCAAGGTTTGTATTTGTATGATGAATTTTTTGAAGTCTTGCATACAATTTATTCTAATGCTATCTTATTGGCTGCCTGTTTCTTTTTTTCGTCAGTGATTTTTGTATATATCTGAGTGGTCGTTAAATGTTTGTGCCCAAGTAGTTTTGAGACGGTATAAATATCGGTGCCGGACGCTAACTGTAAAGTTGCATATGTATGTCGAAAACTATGGAATGTAATGTGTTTGTCAATGCCAGCTTTAAATACCCATTTAGGCAGGTACTGGTCAACTTGAGAATACTTTAATCCTTTAAAAACTTTTTCGTGAGGCAAGCCGCGTTGGCCGGCAAGCTCAATTACCTGGTTTGATACCGGCAAATTTTCAGCACTGTCTGTCTTTTCCTGTCTGAATTGTAAATAATATTCGTCTTTCTCTCCACGTATTTCATCCCATATTAAGGTTTGAATATCTGAAAACCGAAGGCCAGTTAGTGCAGAAAATAAAGCAGCCCTTTTGACAATGCTTATTTCACAATCGGTTTTCGCTAATTTTTGAAGTTCACTGAGCAACAAGTATTCTCTGTGTGTTTCAGCCGGTTTAATACCGGCAACTCTTCCTCCTATATTATCTACGATATAGCCTAATTTAAAGGCTACTTTTAATGCTGCTTTAAATTTTGAAAAATAACTTACAGCAGTATTTGTTGATATTTTACGCTCATGCCTGCCAATGCTTGGTGCAGACAAAAGATAATCACGATAATCTTCACAAAAAGTTTCAGTAAGATCAGAAAACTTTAGCTGTTGGCCTGCAAAACTGATAAAGTATTTAACCGCCATACTCCAATTATCTGCATTTGAACCTCCCCGCTTTGCAGCCAATGTATTAAAGAATATGATGAAATCTCCGTTGCGCTTACTGTTGGAAAGAAAACCATATTGCTGATTTTGTATTTCAATTTGCCGCATTGCCCGTAGGCTTTCAGCTAATTGATTTGTTTCCTTGTTATGTTCTTTATCAATTTCAGTACGCGGACGGTCATAAACATAAATTTTCAGGTATTCACGTCTTGTGGGCTTGCCAGTATCAGGATGTGAGATAGGCGGATAATAGTCCAGATATAACGCACTCCTTCCCTTTGAAATAGCTTTTTTTCTCAATGTTACCTTAGCCATAATTTCACTTATTAAATCATAAACACGCTATCAATTCTATCTTTTGGAACAAAGGCATGGCTCCCTATTTTAAATTTAGGTATATCTTCCCGTTTAATTAGTTCATATAACGCCTTCTCCGATATTTTGTATTTCCTTAACACGTCAGAAATATTATAACAGTCATCAACATTTAAAGCCTGTTTTTCGGTATTCTTGGGTTGGGGTGTAAGCTTTTCAGATTGCACGGGATTGAATAATTTATCAATATCTTCCCGTCTAATCAACGTTTTCTTTAGTTTAATATTTACGGCTGGTATATAGCCTGAACCAATCAAATTATAAACAGTTTGTCTTGAGCTGTTTAATAGAATAGCAACATCGCGAACGGTAAGAAACTCCTTGCTCCGTAACTCCTCTAAAGGCTTTTCTTTAATTTTCGTTGTCTCCTTGTTGCTGATTTCAATTTTCTCATTTTTCAGCTTCGCTTTATATGCCCTTTTCGCACACTGATCGCTGCAATATTTTGTAACGGTAGTCTTTGCTTCAAACTTTAATCCGCAATGCTGGCATATCCTGACAACTCGAATATTAGAACTCATAGTAAAAGAGTTTAAAAATGTTCCAACTTGTACAAAAGTGTTTAAAAGTGTCAAGTTATTTCTCCACTAAATATTTTTAGGAACAAATTATTGACATGGGGAACAACTGAGGAACAAAATTAACCAAAATAATATGAGATTTCAAAAAAGCAACGATAATAAATATTGGCTATAATGCTTTATTTATAATAGTTTAGCTGTATTTATTGGTTGTTTGTTTTGCGATGTTTTACAAACCTACTTTCCGATACAAAACTTCGAAAAAATATAATCCAGTTTATCTTCAGTCGTGATCTCGCCTGTGATCTCACCGAGGTAGTAGAGGCTGCGGCGGATGTCGAGGGAGATGAGGTCGCCGGGGATGTGGTTGTCGAGGCCTTTTTTTATTTCGTGGAGGGAGCTTAGAATTTCACGAAGGGTGGCGTGATGGCGCGTGTCGGTGATGATGGTGCCTTCAGTTTGTATCTTGCCTTGCACTACTTTGCTGTACAATAAATCTTTTAGCTCGTTAATATTCTCTTTGTTTTTTGCAGAGATGAAAAGAATATCTTCATCCTGGCTTTTGAACAACAATCGGGCTTTAGTCAATCCTATGCTGTCTGTCTTGTTGCCTACGAGTAAGTGCCTTATATTTTTTTCATGCAGCTCTTCTTTTTGTTGTTTTACTTCTTCGGTAGTGGTTTCGTTTACATCAAAAAGATAGATCACAATGTCGGCACGGTTCATTGCGTCTTTGCTGCGCTGCATGCCTATGCCTTCTATTACGTCGGTAGTATGTTCGCGGATGCCTGCGGTATCTATGAAACGAAAAAGTATGCCGTTTATATTGAGCACTTCTTCGATTGTGTCGCGTGTGGTGCCTGCAATGTCGCTTACTATGGCACGCTCTTCGTTGAGCAAGGCATTGAGGAGTGTGCTTTTACCTACGTTGGGCCTACCTATTATTGCAACGCTGACACCTTTCTTTATCACATTACCGAGTTGGAAGGAATTGATTAGCTGTTGGGTAGTGTCGGTTAATTTATTTACTAAAGCATATAGTTGCGTGCGGTCAGCAAACTCTACGTCTTCCTGGCTGAAGTCCAGCTCCAGCTCTATCAACGCACTAAACTTTATCAGCTCTTCGCGCATTTGCCTGAGGTCCCCACTAAAGCCTCCACGAAGGTTGTGCATTGCAGCATGATGAGATGCTTCGGACTGGCTCGCTATGAGATCGGCTACTGCTTCGGCCTGAGTCAGATCCATTTTGCCTTTCAGGAAAGCACGCAGGGTGAATTCTCCGGGTTTGGCCATGACCGCACCGTTGCGTATGCATAAGTCAACAACCTGTCGCAATATATAATGTGAACCATGACAGCTTATTTCTACTATATCTTCTCCGGTATAACTTTTAGGAGCGCGATAGATGCTTACTACTGCTTCATCAATTACCTGGTCGCCATCTATAATCTTTCCGAGGTGTATGGTGTGTGATGGCTGGAGGGATAGTTTCTTTCCTTTAAAGATACTATCTGCAATAGTGATGGCTGTGGGTCCGCTGAGGCGTATGATGCCCAGGGCTCCTTCGCCGGGAGGGGTTGCAATGGCGACTATTGTGGTATTGGTGGTGTACATTGGTGTGGGTGCAAAAATACTTTATTCTGTTTATTGTGTTTTCTGATTCGTGTTTTCGACTCTTATTTTCCTATACTTACTTTCTTTTGTCTCGCCAAAAGAAAGTAAGCAAAGAAAAGGCGCCCCTTAAAGGATCGCTCCGCGCTTTGCGGGCAAGCTATACGCTGGTTATGTGGGGGATTGCTCTTAGACGCCGCTGGATGCGCGGGCGCGATGAGGCTTTGGAATGGTGATTGAGGGTGTGTTTTGCGTTTTTGTTTTGTGTTTTTTGCTTTTATTTTCCTGTACTTACTTTCTTTTGTTTCGCCAAAAGAAAGTAACAAAGAAAAGGCGCCCCTTAAAGGAACGCTCCGCGCTTTGCGGGCAAGCTATACGCGTTTATGTAGGGAATTGCTCTTAGACGCCGCTGGATGCGCGGGCGCGATGAGGCTTGGGAATGGTTGATTGAGGGTGTGTTTTCAGTTTTTGTTGTTTGCTTTGTGTGTTAAGTTTTGTGGCTTGCGAATGGTTCTTTCAGCTGGTGTTTTGTGGTATATGTAGGGTAAACTTCTTAGTTTAGCTTGATTTTTTATATGCGTGCAGTAATACAAAGGGTGTCTACAGCCAGTGTGACGATACATGGCGAGGTGAGGTCTGAAATAGGGATTGGTTTTCTTGTGTTGTTGGGGGTGGAGATCGTGGATAAGGAAGAGGATGCAGAATGGCTGTGCAGGAAAATAGCGCAGTTGCGTGTGTTTGCAGATGAGACGGGACTGATGAATAAGGATATAAAAGATGTGGGTGGTGATTTACTTGTGGTGAGCCAGTTTACATTGCATTCGGCATATAAAAAGGGGAACAGACCATCTTTTATACGGGCAGCGAGGCCTGAGCAGGCTATTCCCCTGTATGAGTTTTTTGTGAAGCAGTTATCTGTGTTATTAGAAAAGCCTGTATATACGGGTACATTTGGGGCGGATATGAAAGTGGCGCTTGTGAATGACGGGCCTGTGACGATAATAATGGATACGCAGAACAAAGAATAAGGAAGTTTTATTAATCAGATTTTCCGATAATAGATTGGGATATGGAGGTATTTACAGACGAATATTTTATGAAAGAGGCGCTGAAACAGGCGAGGTTAGCATACGATGCGGGTGAGGTGCCTGTGGGCGCTGTTGTAGTGTGGGACAATAAAATAATTGCTCGGGGTTATAACCAGGTGGAGCAACTAAAAGATAGTACTGCTCATGCAGAAATAATAGCATTGACCGCTGCTTTTAATACTTTAGGGAGTAAGTATCTGCCTGAGGGCACTCTTTATGTAACAGTAGAACCCTGCCTGATGTGTACGGGGGCAATGTATTGGGCGAAGGTGGGACGGGTAGTATATGGGGCGGAGGATATGAAAAATGGTTATAGAAAGACTACGGGAGGTAACTGGCCTTTTCATCCGAAGACAACGCTTACGAATAGGGTATTGGGAGAAGAGTGTGCACAATTGATGCGGGATTTTTTTGCGGCGAGGAGGTAACTATTCCTGCTAATTCCTACCCCTTTTTAAGACATTGGTAACTCCCCTTTTAAGCTATAAAGGTTATATTTGCCATATAAAATTTAATTCCAATGGCTTTAGATGCACATCAGCAACATTTTGAGGACAAATTGGATAAGGAACTCACCATTGAACCGAGGGACTGGATGCCTGATGAATATCGTAAAACATTAATACGTCAGATATCCCAACATGCCCATAGCGAAATAGTGGGTATGCTGCCGGAGGGTAACTGGATAACCCGCGCCCCAAGTCTGCGCCGGAAGGCTGTACTGCTTGCAAAAGTGCAGGATGAGGCCGGTCACGGATTGTATTTGTATAGCGCCGCTGAAACGCTTGGTATATCCAGAGATGAAATGCTGGACCAACTACATACAGGAAAAGCAAAATATTCTTCCATCTTTAACTATCCCACACTTACATGGGCGGATATGGGTGCTATAGGCTGGCTGGTGGATGGCGCGGCCATTATGAATCAAGTGCCACTATGCCGTACGTCGTATGGGCCATATGCGAGAGCTATGGTGAGGGTGTGTAAGGAAGAAAGTTTTCACCAGAGGCAGGGATTTGAAATAATGCTTATGCTATCTAAAGGGACTGATATACAAAAGAGAATGGCCCAGGATGCTCTTAACAGGTGGTGGTGGCCTTCAATAATGATGTTTGGCCCTCCTTATGATAACAGTCCGCATACAGAACAGAGCATTAGGTGGCGTATCAAGAGGTTTACCAATGACGAATTGCGCCAGAAGTTTATAGATGTTACCGCAGAACAGACCAAAGTATTAGGTCTTACCATACCGGACAAAGCCCTGAAATGGAATGAAGAAAAGGGGCATTATGATTTTGGCACCATTAACTGGGATGAATTCTGGAATGTGGTAAAGGGTAATGGCCCCTGCAATAAAGAACGTGTTGAAACACGTAAGAAAGCGTGGGAGAATGGCGAATGGGTACGTGAGGCCGCACTTGCAAACTCACAGAAAAGAAAAGAAAGAAATAATGCACAAATAAAGGCCGCATAATTGAGGAGGCTTTTATAGAACAATTGATAACAATGTCTCAAGAAAATAAACATAAGAGTGAATGGCCACTGTGGGAAGTTTTTATCCGCAGCAAGGCCGGGCTTGACCATAAGCACGCAGGCAGCCTGCACGCGGCAGATGCACAAATGGCCATAGAAAATGCAAGAGATGTATATACACGCAGGATGGAAGGTGTGAGCATTTGGGTGGTGGAAAGTAAATACATACATGCTTCTGATCCTGATGAATCGGAATCGCTGTATGACCCGGCAAATGATAAGGTATATCGTCACCCGACATTTTATAACCTGCCTGACGAGGTAAAATATATGTAATGGCCAAACAGATCGATCTCTTAGATTATACATTAAGGCTTGCGGATAATGAATTGATAATTGGCCATAGATTGAGTGAATGGTGCGGGCACGGGCCAATACTGGAACAGGATATTGCGATCACCAATATTGCACTCGACCACCTGGGGCAGGCACGCAGCCTATATCAATATGCGGCTGAACAATTCAATCATTTAACACAAGAGGAAAAAAATAAATTCTTTGCGTCTGCTACTTTGCAAAATGTATTTACGTCGGGCGCTAGTATAGATGAGGATGACCTGGCTTACCTAAGAGATGTGTGGGATTTCAGAAATGTGTTGCTGGTGGAACAACCTAATAAAGACTGGGCATATACAGTTTGCCGGTCGTTATTTTATGATGCCTTTAAATTTTTCTTCTATACAGAACTGCTGAAAAGCAAAGATGAAACATTTGCTGCGGTGGCTGAAAAATCGCTGAAGGAAGTTACGTATCATTTGCGTTGGAGCAGTGAATGGATAATACGCCTGGGAGATGGCACAGATGAAAGTCATGAAAAAATGCAGGCAGCAGTAAATGACCTTTGGATGTATACAGGAGAGCTGACGGCTATGGACGATACTGATAAAACAATGTTGTCTCATGGTATTGGCGTGGACCTGGCTACTATTCAACCACTGTGGCAGGAACGTGTTATGGAAACACTAAAGGAAGCTACATTGACGACTCCCGTGAATACCTGGATGCAGGGAGGCGGTAAAGAAGGTAAACATTCAGAGCATCTGGGCTATATTCTTGCCGAGCTTCAATTTATGCAACGAGCCTATCCAGGAATGGATTGGTAAGAAAATTTCCAATAAACATATCTAATATTAATGGCTTTATCTCTTATACTACCCTGCCATATGCCTCCTGTGAATTGGACTGATAATGTGGTGAACGAGTACAGACAATTAGAAAAAAATATTGAAGAGCCAATAGAGCTAATATTAGTGCAAGACGGCGCAGACAACCGAATAAATGAGCACGATATAAACTTTTTGATAGAGAATATCCCCAGCTTTCGATTTATTCAATATAATATTAATAAAGGTAAAGGATATGCTATAAGGCAAGGCGTTTCGCACGCTATAGGAGATATAATAATATATACCGATATAGACTTCCCATATACATTGCAAAGTATCATCGCAATTTACGCTGCATTAAAAAGCAACCAATATGATATAGCTGTGGGGGTAAAAAATAAAGATTATTATAGTCATGTTCCCCGGTCGAGACGCATAGTTTCAAAATACTTAAAATGGCTTATCGGCGTTTTCCTTTCTATGCCTATTACAGACACTCAATGCGGGCTAAAGGGTTTTAGAAATAAAGTAAAACCTCTTTTTTTAATAACATCTATCAATAGATACTTATTTGATCTTGAATTTATCCGTAACAGCTTTAAGGAGAAATACAGAGTTATAGCAATACCCATTGAATTAAAGAATAAAATACATTTCAGGCAGTTAAATTATCGTATCCTTTTCCCGGAAATCATCAATTTTATAAAACTTTTGTTTAAATAAATTTCATGACTAAAAAACAAAACAGGATATGGCTACTTATTTGTATAATTTTTGCTGTAGCTGCCACCGTATATACACTTTCCTATATCGTCACTATGCCTGGAAGCATTATGACCAATTTGGGAGGTGATGCATGCAAAAATTATTATACCTATCTATATCATGTACTGTACGATAAAGGAACCTGGTTTACAGGAATGAATTATCCCTATGGCGATCAGGCGGTATATGCTGATGCACAGCCAATATTATCTACATCATTAGGTTATTTAAAAAATATAATCCCTATAAGCGCAAGCAATGCATTAGCAATAATGCATTTACTGATTGGAGTAAGCTACGTAATTGCAATTGTTTATAACTATAAAATACTTATTCATTTTCGTGTAAAACCATTGCTGTCTGTTGTTTTCGCAACACTTATCATTATGATGTCTCCCCAAGTGCTCCGTATCGGGGGGCATTACGGACTATCATACATGTGTGTCATACCAATGCTTTTTTACTGGTCTATAAGATATCATGAGGGTAATCGTATAAAATATGCCTTGTATATTTTTTTGTTAGGAGATATAATGTCATTTTTTCACCCATATTTTGGCGCAATAATTTTTGCATGGGTATGTTTTTACATAATTGGATATTTTATTTTTATCAGAAACTCAATAGCTATAAAAATCAGGAATATCATTCCCTTGCTGCTGAGTGTTGCCGGGATATTTTTATTATTTCGAGTTATAATGCTGCTAACCGATCCGATTAAGGATAGGCCAACGCAACCATGGGGTTCTCTAAATTCCGGGATTGTTGGGGAACAATTAGTTACATCTGTTTATTCGCCAATTTTAAAATTAATATTTCCTGCTTCTTTATTTTCAAATTTTAGCTCCGGCAGTGAAGGATATTGCTATTTAGGTATTGTAGTTATCCTTGTTGTAACCGCCAGTTTTATTTGGAGCGTTACAAATAAGATTAGAAAGGCGTCGCAGCAACAGCAAGTGGTTTCTGAAGAAAACTTTTCCCCAATATGGCTATTTGTAGCATTTGCCTCTTTAATTCTTAGTATGGGCGTTCCATTTGTCTGGAATATGGGTTGGCTACTTGATTATATTTCCATTTTAAGACAATTCAGGGTATTTTGTAGAGTTAGCTGGATATTTTATCATATCATAACAATTTATGCGGTTGTTGTTATCTATAACTGGTACACTATAGCAGTAAGAAAAAACAAAAGATACATTGCATATGGATCTGTATTTATAGCCCTCATCATATGGGGTACCGAGGCAAATGGTTATGCAGAAGTTATAAGACAAATAAATTTTTCAAGTCAGAATAACTATAATATATTTTTCTCAAAAGATGAAAAAGATTGGAAAACATTTTTGGAGGAAAACCATTATAAACAAGACGATTTCCAAGCTTTATTGCTAATACCATTTGTTCATATAGGCTCTGAAAAGCTATGGGCTAATGAATCGGACACATGGCTAATTACATTGGGAGCTAAGGCATCCTTGCAATTACATTTACCAATGGTTGATGTGATGATGTCCCGGTCGTCATGGAGTGAAACTTTTAAACAAGTACGTATTGTAGCCGGCCCGTATTCGGATAAAGCAATGCTAAAGGATATAAAAAGCGATAAACCTTTTTTATTACTCCAATCTGATTATGATTCATCTGATTATGACGCAAAATATTTACTCAGGGCATCTGATTATATAGGACATTATTCGCAATGCTATGTATACGCATGTTATCCACAAAGAATAAAAGCAAATGATAAAAAACATATTGATAGCATAACGCCTATATATCAACAAATGAAACCGGGGAGAGATACCTGCATATCATGTACCGGTGATTATTACATCAACCATTTTGATAAGGATAAGGCTACTAATATATTGTTTGGTGGAGGAGCCGTAAACCGAATAAAAGCAGATACAGGTACTATAGCTTCGTTTCCATTGAAACCGGCATCCGATAGCGAGCTTTATGAATTTTCCGTATGGGTATTATTGCCTAAAGACAAACCCAGTAGCCCGTTTTTTAACCTTGAGCTATCCGATAGTTCCGGAAATGTAAGGAACGTAATTCAGGTCTTAACCAAATATAGCGTCGACAACTTCGATATGTGGTTTAGAGCGTCTATTTATTTTCCGCTTCCACAGTATTGCAGAAATGTGAAGTGTATTATTGAAAACAGTCCAAATCCTTCCTACCTTGCGCTTGATGAAATGCAATTACGGCCAGCAGATGGTACGATAATTTCAAAATCAGGAAATGGCGCTATGATGATAAATAACCATCTGTATAAGAAATGAGCGTATGGATACAGTGAACACAGATAAAATATATGAATGGCTTTCGGCTGTGGCGGATCCTGAAGTGCCTGTGCTAACAATACAGGATCTTGGGATAGTGCGTGATGTAACTGTGGGTGAAAAAAACGGTGAGCCATTAGTAAAAATTACAATTACACCAACTTATAGTGGGTGCCCAGCGATGGATGTGATAGCAATCAATATCCGCATGGCATTGATGAGTCATGGCATCAGGAATATTGAAATAGACTCGCAACTAAGTCCTGCCTGGACAACAGACTGGATGACGGAAGAAGGGAAAATAAAATTGAAAGAATACGGTATTGCGCCGCCAAACAGAAAAGTTTTTCAATCATTGGGGTTATTTGAAGAGGATGTGGTAGCATGCCCAAGATGTGGGTCTGAAGATACACAGCTGGTAAGCCAGTTTGGCCCTACATCTTGCAAAGCATTATATAAATGTAATTCCTGCCATGAGCCATTTGAGCATTTCAAATGTCATTAGTCATAATATCGTATATTAGATAACCTTTCAACCTTTGAATTTTAGCATTAGTATTATGTATGAAAAGAAATGGGAACGTTTAGCGCCCCTAAATGTATTTTATAAAAGGATAGCGTGGAATTTACTTGTAGCATCGGGTATATTAGCTGTATGTCTTGCGATAGGAGTACTCGGATATCACTATATAGGTAATATACCCTGGATAGATGCTATACATAATGCATCTATGATATTAAGTGGGATGGGACCAGTGGTAGAAATAAAAAACATATCAGGGAAGTTGTTTTCTTCAGCATACGCCTTATTTAGCGGTGTAGCCTTTATCACCAATATAGGTTTCATACTGGCACCTGCAGCGCATAGATTATTCCATAGATTTCATGTACAGGAAAGTGATGATAATCAAAAGACGAGTAAAAACTGATTAAGAGATAGATAATTTCTCTAATGCTTTTTGTGCAGCTACCTGGCCGGCTTCTTTTTTGTTGTAACCGGTACCGCTGGAAACCAATTCGCCATTTAGCACTATCCCAACTGTAAAAAGCTTTCTTGAGCCCTCCATTTTTTCTTCTATTGTATCGAAGCTAAGGAGATGGTTATTTTTTTGTGCCCAGCTTAACAATTTGTTTTTGTAATTGGTATCAGTGCTTTCAAGAATGTCGAGATCTATGTAAGAACGGATAATTTGCTTTAAAATGAAATTTCTGGTCTTCGGAAACCCTTGGTCAAGGTAAACGGCGCCAATTAGCGCTTCTAAGGCGTTACCGAAAATATGGCTCCTGCTTAACC
Organism: Flavipsychrobacter sp.; assembly: GCA_035606335.1. Taxonomy (GTDB): domain Bacteria; phylum Bacteroidota; class Bacteroidia; order Chitinophagales; family Chitinophagaceae; genus DATNFP01. The sequence continues at coordinate 14,256 of DATNFP010000135.1, forward strand.
CTTTATCATTTTTGTTGTACTGCACCATTTTATTCAATCCCATACGCAACGCTACATTGTTCAATGTTTCGCGGCGGACAATGCGAGAACGCAGCTCTGTGAGATAGCCTTCGGGCTGGTGTGGATATTTTTTAAAAAGATATTCAGCAATGATGGCACCAAGTATAGCATCGCCTAAAAATTCGAGGCGTTCATTATTTTCTTCCAGTTCATCGAGCTGAGAGCGGTGCATTAATGCTAGCTGATAATATGGCAAATATTTGGGTGTAAACCCTAATAGATGCTCCAATTGCAGCACTAACTGTTTGTTAGGTGAGAAAAATTGTAAGATGCGTGTTGTAAACCGCGGCAAAGTTAACCTTCAAATTTTTTGAAAATAACGGATGCATTGTGCCCACCAAATCCAAACGTATTACTCAAAGCTGCACGTACCTTACGTTGCTGTGCCTTAATAAACGTAAAGTTTAAACGTGGATCGAATGCGGGATCATCGGTAAAATGGTTGATAGTAGGAGGAATAATATCGTTTACAACCGCAAGTATACTTGCGATAGCCTCAATACCACCAGCAGCACCTAATAGGTGACCTGTCATTGATTTCGTAGCGCTTATATTAACGTTATACGCATGTTCGCCAAATACCCGCTCAATTGCTGTTATCTCGCTGATATCACCTAAAGGAGTAGAGGTGCCATGCACATTAATATAATCAATATCTTCAGGGGCCATACCCGCATCGTCGAGGGCATTTTTCATAACATTAAAAGCACCCAGACCTTCGGGGTGAGGAGCAGTAAGATGGTGTGCATCTGCACTCATGCCACCTCCGGCTACTTCAGCAATGATATTTGCTCCACGGGCTTTAGCATATTCCAGCTCTTCCAATATAATAGCACCAGCACCTTCACCCATTACAAAACCATCGCGATCCAGATCGAATGGACGGCTGGCAGTTTTGGGATCATCATTGCGTTCAGAAAGTGCTTTCATAGCATTGAACCCGCCAATACCTGCTTCTGTAATTACAGCTTCGGAACCACCACAAATAATGGCATTGGCCTTGCTGAGGCGTATGTAGGTCAGCGCATCTATTATGGAATTGGTAGATGAAGCACAAGCGCTTACAGTGGCAAAATTGGGGCCGCGAAATCCATACCTCATAGATATATGACCGGATGCAATATCCAAAATCATTTTAGGTATGAAGAAGGGGTTGAAGCGGGGAGTGCCGTCTCCGGCAAAGTAATTCTTCATTTCTTCGATGAAGGTAATCATCCCACCTATGCCGGAAGCCCAAATAACACCTACACGGTCCTTATCGGGGTTTGACTCCAGCAATCGTGAATGTTTTACAGCTTCATCGGCTGCGGCAAGTGCTAACTGAGAGAAACGATCTAATTTGCGAGCTTCCTTACGCTCGAAGTAATTTTCAGGATTGTAACCTTTAAGTTCACACGCGAAACGAGTTTTAAACTTTTCCGCATCAAATTGTTTAATGAAATCGGCACCCGAAACCCCATTAATCAATCCTTCCCAATAATCAGGTACGGTGTTGCCTAATGGCGTCAGGGCACCGATACCGGTAACGACAACGCGTTTTAGCGGTAAATTCATTGAAACAATTTCTGTTACAGTGTAGTTTGATAATTACTTTACGTGTTCTTCAAGGTAGGCTACAGCCTGACCTACAGTTGTAATAGTTTCAGCTTGCTCATCGGGGATTGATATATTGAATTCTTTCTCGAATTCCATTATCAGTTCAACTGTATCAAGTGAATCGGCACCGAGGTCATTAGTAAAGCTCGCTTCGGAGGTTACTTCTGATTCGTCAACACCCAGTTTGTCCACGATGATTTTCTTAACTCGATTTGCAATTTCAGACATGGTTAATGCAATTTAATTTTTTATGGTGCAAAAATATACTTTTTGGCAAAATGAAAAAGAGTATTTTATTTTAAAGGTATTTGCTACAGCTATCAGAAAGATATAACATTAATTATGAATGTTATTGATTTTTTCTTCGACAATCCTGCCATCTGTCATAACAAGTGTCCTATCCGTCATCCCTGCTAAAATTTCATTATGCGTAATCATTACAAAAGTCTGGTCGAATTTATTGCGTAACTCAAGGAAAAGCTCATGGATGGCATGTGCATTTGCACTATCAAGGTTGCCGGTAGGCTCGTCTGCCATTACTATAGAAGGATTGTTAATCAAGGCCCTGGCTATTGCAACGCGTTGCTGCTCACCACCTGACAATTCGGAAGGCTTGTTATCAAGACGACTGCCCAACCCAACAATATTTAACATTTCTGCAGCCTTCTTCAGCCCTTCTTTCCTGCCCTGGCCATTTATCCATATTGGCACTGCAACATTCTCCACAGCGCTAAATTCGGGCAATAAATGGTGGAACTGGAAAACAAAGCCGATATGACGATTGCGGAATTTTGCCTGTTTTTTGCCGGGAAGCTTTAAGATATCCACATCATTTATAAAAACGCTGCCGCTATCGGGTTTGTCCAAAGCGCCCATAAGATGCAATAAAGTGCTTTTGCCTGCACCACTGGGGCCAACTATAGATACTATTTCTCCTTTTGAAACGTTTAATGATACACCATTAACAACAGTGAAGGTGGAATACTTTTTGAATAGATCTTTGGCAGAAAGCATATTGTAAAAATGCTGCAAATTGCGAGATTAGCAGTTAATAAAAGTTGTAAAAATATTTGATAATAGTGTTAAATTTTAAAACAACCCTAAGGTAATACTAATAAAATTTGTATTTCTTGATTGAAACCTTACATTTGCGAAATTAAAGTTAAAATAATTAAATTAGTAATATGTTTTGGACATTAGAGTTAGCCTCACATCTTGAAGACGCACCCTGGCCCGCGACAAAGGACGAACTAATAGATTATGCTATCCGTTCGGGTGCTCCACTTGAAGTTGTTGAAAATCTGCAGGAACTGGATGACGAGGGTGAAATATACGAGGGGATAGAGGACATCTGGCCAGACTACCCAACACAAGAAGACTTCTTCTTTAATGAGGATGAATATTAAACACTAAAAGATAAATTAAATCCTCCTTCTTCAGGAGGATTTTTCCTTTATAAGAGAGCAAAGTATCGAACCCTAAGAACTGATCTCTATATTACCTACAAGATAGAGAACGGCATTCCCACTGATCTCTACCCTTTCGCCGAGGTATTTACATTTTAGATAGCCTATGCGTGGCGAAAGCTGAATAGCAGTTAATTCATTTTTGCCCAGCTTTTGTGCCCAATATGGAGTAAGAGTAGTATGTGCAGAACCTGTAACCGGATCTTCATTGATACCAGATTGCGGGGCAAAGAAGCGTGATACAAAATCAATCTTTTCACCTTTAGCAGTGATAATGATACCGCGGCATGGCAATTTCTCAATGGATTGAAAATCAGGCTTCATGTTTTTTATCTGTGCCTCATTTTCGAATACCAACATAAAATCGGTTTTGCCTTTATAAGCTTCTACCGGTTTGACATTAAAGCCTTTTGTTAATTCAGGGGATAAGTCTACATGATTGTAAACATCTGTAGGGAAGTTCATAGTGAACAAATCATACTGCTTTCGCACATTCAGTATACCGCTTCGGGAGACAAAATTTATTTCACTATCGCTATAATTTTCATAATTAAAAATGACAAAAGCTGTTGCTAATGTGGCATGTCCACAGAGATCAACCTCTGTTGCAGGAGTGAACCACCTGATCCTGAAGCCATTGCCTTCCTTTACATAAAATGCGGTTTCAGCCAGATTGTTCTCCATAGCAATCTTTTGCATTGTACTATCGTCCAGCCATTTGCTTAAGGGACAAACAGCTGCGGGATTGCCTGAAAAAACTTTATTGGCAAAAGCATCTACCTGATAAATTTTTATTTGCATTTATAATAGGATCAGATATAAATGTACCTATTAATCCACTAAAACCAACTCATTAATATGTGCCTACTGCGTAGTCCAGCACCTTCTTTTGCAGCATCATATTGATAGATGCCTGTACCTGGTTTTGCTGCGCCTGTAATAATACCTGCTGTGCATTTGTTTCGGTAATAAAATCAGTAACACCTTCTTTGTACTGTGCATTTACAGCGTCATATGCCATTTGCGCTGCAACCAGACCTTTACCCACGGTTTCCATTTGCTGCACAGCGTTTATGTAATCATTATGAGCCTGCTTCACATCGGTTTCTACGCTGATCTTTGTATCCTGCAGATCGATCCTGGCATTATCGGCGTATATCTTAGCAGCCTGCACATTTGACCTTGTAATGTTCTTATCGAATATGTTCCAAACAGCATTGATGCCTACAAGACCATAGGTATAATTGCCCAGCTGATATGGAATGCTTTGCTGAGTAACTGGCATCTCGTTCGCTCCATTTACATTTAATGTATTAAAGTAAGCACCATTATTATATACGCCAGCAGCAAAACTTACCTTAGGCAAATAGCCACTTCTAAACTTTTTTATATTCCAATCGGCCATATTGGTATTCAACTCAGAAGATTGCAAATCGACACGGTCTTTTAATGCCTCCTGAACCAAGACATCTTTATTAGCATAGTGCGCGGCATCTTCGTTGTCGTCGATATGAGTATCGGCGATAGTATAGTTTTCAGACGAATCTATACGCAGCTTTTGAAACAATAATATTTTATCGTTCCGCAAACGGCTTTCTGCATTTATCAGCGTCAACTTATCATTACTTGTCTGTGCCTGCTGCTGATATAGGTCTGTTTTAGGTTTTCTGCCAACTGCATTCAGCATGGTAAGCTGATCTTCCCGCTTCATGGATGTTGCGAGATTACTGCTATCGAGGTTTACTAATTTCTGATCTAATATTACCTGTAAATAAGACTGAGTAATATCTAAAGAGATCTGCTGCTTTGCACGATCTAAAGTGAGATCAGATATCTGCTTGTTCAGCTTAGCAGCTTTCCAGTTTGAATAATTATAATATCCATTGAAGATGTTGATGCTGCTTGTCAACTGATAATTGAACGCGCTACGATCCTGATTTACAACTTCGGGGCCTACAGACGAGTAAAAATTATTTCCCCTGTCGTAATTATATCCTGCACCCGCAGAAAGATCAGGAAGGAATTGACCATACGCAGCTAATACCTGTGTACCTGCGAGCGCTATGTTGTTATTTCCCTTTAACACTGCTGTAGATTTTTCGAGCGCTATATTGATACAATCCTGCAAACTTAACGTAGTAGTGTTTGAAGTCTGTGCATTGCTATAGCGAGCGCCAAACAATAAGCCTATGAATAAATAAACAGCTATTAGTTTTTTCATTTTATCGATAATATTATAATTGTACTCTTACTTTTTGACCATCAACAAGGCTGTTACTAATATTGACACCAATTAATTCTCCCGGCTGTATACCACTTGCTATAGCGGCGTTGATGCCATCGTTATTACTAATCGTTACGGGCTTAAAATGTACTGTGCTATCTGCATCTATAACAGGAACAAAAGAATTTTTACCTCTGATAACAACAGCAGTGGAAGGCACTGTGAGCTGTTTGCTACCAGATGTTTGCAGATGCACCTGAACATAACTACCGGGAATGATAATATCGTTCGCATCAGGAAGATCGAACTCTACAAGCATCATACGGGTTTTAGGATCCAGTTCACCAGCGATGCGTGTAACAGTGGTTTTGATCTTAACGTCAGCTCTTCCTGTCATTGTAACCGTAGCTGGGTAGCCGATGCTTAAATAGCTTGCTTCGCTTTGCGGTACATATATATAGATACGTATCTTATCGAGCTCCGACAACATAACAATAGGTAAAGCACTTGTTTGTGAATTTGTGGCATTCTGTACCAAGGCACCGGGATCGGCATAACGTGCTGTTATGGTTCCTGAGAAAGGAGCAACGATATTTTTATATGCCATCTGCTCATGCAGGGATTGCACCTGCGCTTCGGCCATCTGCACTGCGGTTTCGCTTGCTTCTTCATCTTCTTTTGAGATATACTCTTTCTGCACTAATGCCTGATCGCGTTTTAATATTTTCTTTTTGTTTTCCAGATCAGCTAATGCAGCTTTGTAAGCCTGATCCGTTTCAGGAGATACAATGGTGGCCAGCATCTGACCTTCTTTTACCTTATCACCCTTATCTACAAAAATCTTGTTCATGTAACCACTAGTCTTTGCATATAGGGTGACACTTTGGTAAGGTCTTGCTTCGCCTATATACACTTCACCATTTTCAGATGAAGAGGCTCCAGCTTTAATAGCCTTTACAACAGGGCCTTGCTCCAGTTCTTTAATACGTCTGTTGGTTTCATGTGCCAGGGATGTCTTCTGCCTGAAAACCATGAAGATCACGGATAAGGCAGTGACAGCCAATACCAGTCCTCCTCCAATCCAGATCCTTTTTGATTCGCCTGAGGTTTTGTTCGTCATAAAAATATTTGCTACTGTTTATTAGTTAATTGTTGTTATTGTCTCGTTTGGTACTATTGGCAGCTTAATGCCGTGATGATGATTTTCTTCACCGTGATTGTACCTGCTTGTTTCCAGAGCAAACTTCTCATCGAGCTTGTGGCGCTGAGGTTCCTGCTTTCGAAGTATGGAGTACACAATAGGCACAATGAACAATGTGACAAATGTTGCTACGATCAAGCCACCCATTACAGCACGACCCAAAGGAGCATTTTGTTCACCACCAGCACCTGTGCCAAGAGACATCGGGATCATACCCAATATCATTGCAAGAGCTGTCATCAATACAGGCCTTAATCTTGTTTTACCTGCTTCCAACGCAGCACTGATGGCATCCAAACCCTTAGTAACCCTTACCTCATTTGCGAAGCTCACCAACAAAATAGAGTTGGAAACCGCAATACCTACTGCCACAATAGACCCCATAAGTGAAACCACATTGATAGTGGTACCTGTGATAGCCAGCATCCATAATATGCCGACAAAAGCACCGGGAACAGCAAAAAGGATGATAAACGGATCGAGCCAGGATTGGAACAACACTACCATCAGGAAGTAAACAAGGATAACCGACAATATCAAACCGAGCCCTAATGTTTTGAATGTATTATTCATCACCTCCGGCTGGCCACGCATATATATGTGCATTCCTACCGGCAATTGTCCTAAAGAAGCAATCTTCTTTTCTATATCCCCAGCTACAGAGCCCATATCGCGGCCATCGGCATTTGCTGTAATATCCATTACCCTTTGAACTGTATAATGATCTATTACATCGTACTGATCCTGCACATTTACAGTGGCCAGGTTACCTAATGTTTGTGCTTGTGCCATTGGCAGATTGGCAGTAGTATTATCGCCACCCCCCTGCTGATTTGCAGAACTTGTAACCGGCGTATTTAAAATACTATTGACAGAATTGAGTTGTTCGAATGGAACCTTTACTGCGACAGTATAGTTTACGTTATTTTCAGGATTCAGGTAAAAGGATGGAGATATGGTAGAGTTGGAAGACAAAGCAACTAACATAGAGTTCGCAACATCCTGCTGAGATAATCCTAATTCCTTTGCACGTTCCCTATCTACATTAAAATGAAGTGTCGGGTAATCCAATATCTGCTTGATGTTGACATCAGCAGCACCGGGAATGGTTTTCATGGCATCACGAAGCTTCAGCGCGTATTTATAAGATGTATCATAATTGTTGTTCATTATCTGAACATCTATTGGAGCAGAAGTACCGAAATTCAACACCTGGCTGACTATATCGGCAGACTGGAAATATGCAGTACAACCGGGGAAATTATCATTGAGATCTTTTCTTATTTGTCTTATATAACCTTCGGTAGGCTTATGCCCGGGCTTTAACGAAATAAGTATATCCGCATCCATGCTACTCGTATTATCCGTTTGCACAAAGGCGAGGTTATAAAAAGTAGGCACACCGATCATATCGTTCACAGATTCCAGATCTGATTTCGGAATGATCTTTTGAATATGTGCTTCGGCTTTATCAACCAATCGCTCTGTCTCTTCTATACGGGTACCAACGGGAGCACGGAAATGTATCTTCATCATTCCCGTATCCGTATTGGGAAAGAAATCGGTACCGATAACTTTTACCAGGAAAACAGAAATGGCAAGCACAGAAAATGCAATAATTAAAACAGCCTTACGATTGTGTAAAAAGGTATTCAGCACTCTGCCATATCTATCCCTGAACTTATCAAATCGCCTGTCGCGCTCTTTATTGAATTTGAAAGAGAAATTCTTAAAACGAGACCCATTAACAGGCGGTTCTGTACCATGATGCTCGCTTGCCATTAGCATTCTCGCCAACACGGGCACTAACGTACGAGATAAGATATAGGAAGCAAGCATTGATATGACTACCGACAATGCCATTGACTGGAACAAATATTTAGAAGGGCCTGTCAGCAATACAACCGGGAAAAACACAATACAGATAGCAAGGGTAGCCATCAGGGCGGGTACTGCTATTTCCTGGGCACCATCGAGGATAGCAATAGTTAGCGGCTTATTAAGATTTCGGTTTCGATGTATATTCTCCACCTCGACCGTGGCATCATCCACCAGCATCCCGATGGCAAGAGAAAGGCCACCGAGGGTCATGATATTGAGTGTATTACCTGTAAGATTTAATACGATGATAGCTACCAGGATTGCCAGCGGAATCGAGGTACAAACAATAACCATACTCCGCCAGCTACCCAGGAAAAACATGATCATCAATGAAACCAGAAGGGCGCCAATAATTGCCTCGTGCAATACACTATCTATTGAGTTTTGAACGAATACAGATTGGTCGAAATCTACTTTAAGATCCAAACCTTTGGGAGCAGTTTCCTTAATGACGGGTATCATTTTACGGGCGGCTTCGACCACCATTAATGTAGAGGCGTTTGATTTTTTAAGAATGGAGAGATAAGCAGCTCTTTTTCTATCCATACGCACGACGTTGACCTGATCGGCAAATGCGTCTGAAACCTTTGCCACATCACCTAACCTTATGATCTGGCCGTTCACTGATTTTACAGGAATATCATTAAAGTCTTTTACCACATCAGGACTTGAGTTGAGTGTAACGCTATATTCGCGTGAACCGATGCGGGCTGTACCTGCAGGAATAATAAGGTTGGATGATTCCAATGCAGTTAGTAAGTCTGTAGGGGATAAGCCTTTTGCCTGCATAGCCTTAGGGTCGGCATCCACTACAATTTCACGGTTCTTACCACCAAATGGAGCAGGAGTAGCAAGGCCCGGAATGGTGAAAAGGCGTACACGAATAAAGTTTAGTGCATAGTCGTATATTTTGTCCTCGCCCAACGTTTTGCTCGACATGGTAATCTGAGCCACGGGTACGTTGGTAGCATTAAACTGAAGGATAATTGGAGGAGGCATACCCTGAGGCATGAAGTGTAACGTTGTGTTTGCAGTAGCAGACATTTGCGCAATAGCAGCGCCAATATCTGTACCCTTCTCAAAATATACCCTCAGCAGCCCAATACCAGGCTGAGATTGAGATTCGATACGTTCTACACCATTGACAGTAGAAGATATGCCGCGTTCAGATAGCAGAACTACCCTCTTTTCCATTTCAGCAGCGGAAAGACCAGGATATGACCAAACCATGGACACTACCGGGATATCGATAGTAGGAAATATATCTACCAGCATGGACTTGATGGCGAGGATGCCCATGATAAGGATAAGGAATGCCATAACCCCCACTGTATAAGGCCTTTTAAGAGCTAACCGAACAATCCACATAAAATATTATAATAAAAGATGAGTTATTAAAATGATCTTAGAGATTTGAGAGCAGCAATCACTGCTTTCTTTGCATCTATCAGGGGTTCAGAGTTTTTATAGATCATGCACTCGATAGAACCACCATCGAACAATAGCAGTAATGTATTTGCGAGGTCGGTCTTTTCCTCAGCAGTAATTCCCTCTATCTGCTCCGCGTTTTCCTGAAAAAATGCACGATGCATTTCCTTTATTGCGACTGCCTGCTGATGGACTTTATTATCTTCCTGAGGGATCTCGGAAACAATTCTTATATAACTACACCCATTAAAGCGAGATTCCTCCATAAACTTTTTACGATAATCGAACGTGCCTATAATCCTTTCCCTGGGATCGGTGATATTTGTGAGATAATTTTCGAGACCTTCCCGCCATATTTTGGCCCGGTTCCTTAAATATTCAACACACAAGTCCTCTTTCGAGGAAAAGTGATAGTATAAGCTGGCTTTTGCAATGCCAGCTTCTTCTATAATCTGATTGATCCCAGTTTGATTGTACCCCTGTGTGAGGAAAAGTCGGGAGGCTGTTTGGATTATCTGGTCACGAACTGATAAACTATTATTTGGTGACATGGGTGCAAAGGTATGCTGGTATGTAGACAAGTCTGTATGAATAATTTGTTATATACGGATTGTAAAAACAAATAGAAGGGAGTGTTTATAGTAATAATATAATAAACAATCAAGTACAAATAAATTTATTTATGTTATAATGTCGCTGTTACTAAATTTTAAAACGACCTTAACAAATGATTGGAGCCTTCTTTTAATAAATGTATAATATTGAAATGCGTATTATTAACACTTTTACTTTATAAATTACTTCTAAATTGCTTTCTGTTTTCAGCTTATTATATAATCCTCTTCTTCCGTTTTCATAACACCTTTTTATGAGAAAATTATTTATTACCTGGTCGACACTTACAATAGTGGCCATATTATTGATAAGTATTGCATGGGCACCCATTTTATGGGCGTTCGTATTTGTTGGGCCTATTGTTTTGCTGGGCATTTTTGACCTAATGCAAAAGAAGCACAGCATTGTAAGGAACTATCCAGTATTCGGACATTTGAGATTTATAATGGAAGACCTCAGGCCTAAAGTGTATCAATACTTTGTGGAAAGCGATACTGATGGGGCGCCTTTTAACCGACTGAACAGAAGCGTAATATACCAACGAGCAAAAAAACAGGATGATACTACACCTTTCGGTACACAACTAAATGTTTATGAAGCCGGATATGAGTGGCTGAGCCACAGCATAGCGGCAATAGATCATAAACAACTGGACGAAGATCCGCGTGTATTGGTTGGCGGACCGGCTTGCACCCAACCTTATCGTGCGAGTGTGTTTAATATCTCTGCAATGAGCTTTGGCTCACTAAGCGAAAACGCAATACTTGCACTAAATGGCGGAGCAAAACTTGGGAACTTTGCACATAATACGGGAGAAGGAGGATTGAGTGATCATCACCTGAAACAAGGAGGCGATATAATATGGCAGATAGGAACCGGATATTTTGGATGCAGGCACCAAGATGGGACATTCAGTTATGAAGCATTTGCAGAAAGAGCTGTATTGCCGCAGGTGAAAATGATAGAAATAAAACTATCGCAAGGAGCAAAGCCGGGACATGGCGGTATATTACCTGCCAAAAAAGTAACAGAAGAAATAGCAAGAATACGCCTGGTGAAGATGGGTGAAGATGTTATCTCACCTCCGGGACATACTGCATTTACTACGCCTCTTGAAATGGTTGCCTTCATTAAGAAATTGAGAGAGCTTTCAGGTGGTAAACCGATCGGGTTTAAGTTGTGCATTGGCCATAGAAGCGAATTTATAGCCATTTGCAAAGCGATGGTGAAGACGGGTATTTATGCAGATTTCATAACAGTAGATGGTGGAGAAGGTGGTACGGGCGCTGCACCTCTTGAATTTTCGAATGCGGTGGGTATGCCTTTGCGTGATGCATTGGCTTTTGCTTATGATACATTGGTAGGATTTGACCTGAAGAGAAACATCAGAATAATTGCTTCCGGAAAAGTGGCTACGGGTTTTGACCTTGTAAAGAATTTTGCGTTGGGAGCTGATATGTGTAATAGTGCGAGGGGGATGATGTTTGCCTTAGGCTGCATACAGGCATTGGAATGCAATAAAAATACCTGTCCTACAGGTGTAGCGACACAAGATAAAACATTAATGAAAGGCCTTGTAGTAGAAGATAAAAAAGTGCGTGTTGCCAATTTTCATAAACTAACTATCGGGAGTGCTGTACAACTATTAGGAGCAGCGGGCGTAAAGCATCCGCAAAATGTGTATCGCACACACATAAGCAGAAGAATAGCGCCGAACCTCATACAGACGTACCTAGATACTTATCCGTATATACCTGTGGGTAGCCTGCTGGGAGAAAAATATCCTGCGCATTATGAATTGCAGATGGCGCTTAGCAGAGAAGATTCTTTCTTGCCTGCATTTGATAAGATAGACCTGGTTAAATTTGGGCTTTCTCAAACAACGGAGATTGCACGGGCGTCGGAACTAATGAATTTTAATAGTTGAGATCAGCAGTTATAGCTTAACTATTTTCTTTCGTACAGGCGTTTGCCGGTTTTCAGAAATTGAAATGTAGTATACTCCGGATGGGAGGTTATTTAAATTCATTTGCAATGAACTGTTTGTAGTTGTTGTGTTTTGGATTACCTGTCCCGTTATATCAAGAAGCCTAATGTTATAATTCCCTTCCTTGCCCAGGTTAATAAAAACATCATTGGTAGCTGGGTTTGGATATATTGAATAGTTATTGGCTTGTGTGTAAATATTAGAAACAGATAGATCCGGCTTTACTGTTACGATTTTTGCAATGAAAATATCATAGTTATATGGTGACGATGGAAGCGGAGAAACAACATTGATAGAATCGAAATTAGCACTATTGTTGAAGCTGCCTGTTGCAACAACTGAGGTATCCAATGGATCTACAGTAATTGCATTTCCTATATCTATATGACCTGCTGCGTTTTTTACCCAGTTAGTATTTCCCGAAGGATCGTAGCGGGCAAAAAATATGTCTGTGTAATCCGCTGCGGGTAATGCCGTTGTACCGATAGTAATATCACCACTATAATTGCCAATAACATAAGGGTTGCCTGCATTGTCGAGTGATAGACCGGTGATTGCATCTCCTGTATTATTCCCAAATCTTTTCTGCCAGAGCTGCGAACCTGTGTCGGTGTATTTTGCCAGGAACGCGTCCTGCAAAATAACAGGGCCTGAAACTGTGGTATATAATGCCGATAAAAGGCTACCACCAACGAATATATTGTTTGACTTATTAACAGCTATTCCATTGCCACAAGAATAATTATTGTATTGTGAATTGCCACTGGCAGTGCTATTACTATCTAATTGAAACCATAGCATGTTACCAGTGGAATCGAACTTACTAATGAATACTTCATCTTTGCCTGAGGGCAGAGATATAGATTGATGAGAAAGATCCCAGTTGGTACTATCCAACAAAAAGGGTGCCTGGGATACAATGGTTTGAGCCATTACCTGATGGCCTAATGGGTTGGGGTGAATGTTATCGCCATAATTGTATTTTGCCTGAAGATATCCTGTGGCGGTGTCTACAAGAGCGCTCCATATATCTACTACAGGCAATGTATCTGCGGCTGCTACTGCTTGTATTCTCCTATTAAATGGGTCTACGACTCCTGGCCCTTGCGGCACTAATGTTGCTAATACCGGTTTGATGTTGTGAGATCTATACGTGCTCATTAATAATGATAAATCATTTTGGAAAACGTTTGTATCAGTGCCAGTCCGGGCATCGTTCACGCCAATCATTTCAAATACATACTGTGGGTGTAAACTTATTACTTCATTAGTATCGTTTTGCACATTGTACATAATATCGCCCGCACCTGCGTCTGTTGCATACATGTAGGGACTATTGTTGTATAACAAATCTTCGTAACGATGGCCTTTGCCACCTGAATAATAACCTGTTGTGATGCTATTGCCGACAAAGGTTGTGAGGGGGCTATAATTCTCTTTGCTGCTCAACCTGAAGTTGTAAATATTTTGAGTGCCCCCTAAAAAATAAATTGCATAAAACCCATTATTGGGCATGAAAGAACCAGTGACAGGCGGACCAATTAAATATTTATAGCCAGTAGATACCGTATAGTTCTTCGTATAGTTAATAAGTGTTGCCGAAACAGTATCATAATCACGCTGCATAGAAATATTGAGCGAATCGCCTACTGATATTTTATACCCGACACTGCTGTCGAGAGAAGTAAAAACAGTATAAAGAAGAATTTTGTTTGTCCCGGTATCAAGCGGGAAGTTAGCGAGTATATAATACCCAGCATATTTACCTATCCCTACACCTGTACCTGTTGACGTTACTTTTATATTACTCTCTACTTTAAAATGCTCAAGGTTAGAGAAATAATCGTAGTTGACATAATTAAAATAATTACCAACGCCTCCGGATGCTGCTATATAAGAGCCCGTAAAATTTAGTGTGGCATTGGGTAAGTAAGAACCAAAATTTGAAGGGTAGCTGCCTGTATTAAAAGACTGATTGATTATGGTGCCCAATGTCCTCGTATTAAATATAATGTCTCCGCTTACTTTGCCCGTAGCATAGATGTTCCCTTTAGTATCGCATGCTAATGCATTGGGGAAGCAGATATTATTTGACTTCTCAGCATGTGCCCATAATAAAGAACCCGAAGGAGAATACTTTGCCAGGAACATATTTTGCGAGCCGCCAGTAAGTGAAGTATCAGGAAAAATAATTTCGTTCTGAAAATAACCACCTACAATAGGATCGCCTGAAGCGTTTATAGTGATACATTGTGCTTTGCAATTGTAAAAACTATTCATAGCACTTGCCCATTGAAAATTACCGCCGGTATCGTATTTAGCAATGAAGCCATTCCAATTGATGCTTTTGTTTGATAATGAATCGGTGGCAGTAAAATATAAAGAGGGACTATGCATGTTCCCAGCTATGTAGATATTATCGTTTGTGTCGAGTGCAATGCTTTTGCCCTCATCGCTGCTATCGCCCGAGATGGCATGTACCCATAAGAGATTGCCGGAAGAATCGTATTTGGCAAGAAAGATACCATTAGAACCGGAGGTAGTTAACGAAAGTGTTCCGAACATACAATTATCTGCATAAGTACCTACAACGATAATATTGTGATGATGGTCTATTGCCACACCTGCACCATAATTATTGTAATTGTTATTATCTCCAGCCTTTTGTACCCATGAAAATTTTTGCGCACCGGATATAAACGGGAGAAAAAAGAAAGTACACAACAATATCCTGATATAGGATACCGAACACAAAAGCCGGGCGAACATAATCTTACTTTAATTTAAAAATTTAAATTATCAAAGAATTATGTACTATTTGGCAGGTACCTCGTGCGTTAACTATTCCACAACAAAATGATACCCCGTTCCCTTTAAGGTAACAATTTCTATTCCTGGTGCCTGGGAAAGATATTCCCTTATCTTACGGATATAGACATCGAGATTGCGGGAATTAAAAAAAGAGTCGTCACCCCAAACCGCATGCAGCAAGGTTCTACGATCGAGCGTTTTATTTTTATAAGAGCATAGCATTCCGAGGATCTGAGATTCACGATGAGTAAGCTTGATAACAGATGTATCCGTGTGCAACTCAAATTTGCCGGGATAAAACCTGTATTGCTTTAAAATAATTTCTTCTGAGGGCTCTGGTTGATTTACAGGTTCGGAAGTCATTATTTTTAACTGATTCTCTATGCGGACAATTAACTCTTCGATACTAAAAGGCTTTTTGATATAATCCGTCCCGCCCACTGAAAAACCCCTGATTGTATCGTCTGTCTGAGTTTTGGCTGTTAAGAAAATGATAGGCAGGCGAGAATAAATATTCCTGATCTGATTGCCAAGAGTAAAACCATCAACATTTGGCAACATTACATCCAGAATGCAGATATCAGGATTGAAAGTCTTTATCAATTCTATAGCACGCGCTCCATCTTTTTTATGTAAAACTTCATACCCTTTCAGCTCCAAAGTATCTTTTACTATGCGAGCAAGGTGTGTTTCATCTTCTACATAAAAAATCTTCTTTTTCATCGATAGCTATTAGAAGGTAAGGGTAAATATGCATCCACCCGCAATGCCATTGTTTACCCTAATGGTACCATGGTGCTGTTGCATGACCTGTGCTGCGTAGCTCAACCCAAGCCCGTGACCTTTTGTGTTATGACGGTTGCCTGTGGGTACGCGGAAAAATTTGTCGAAAACTTTATCGATATATTCTTCAGGTATGCCGGGGCCATTATCCGATACAGAAAGCTGAACTGTTTCTTCCATCTCAGTGAGAGTAACGTTTATATTCACAGGATTACCACCATATTTCAAACTATTATCTAAAAGATTGACCAACACACCCTGAGTATGAAATTTATCAATGAAACACTGAAAATTATCGCCAATCGCATTAAGATTTATGGTCGAGTTGCATTGTTGCAATCTTAACTGAAATGCCTGGACGACATCTTGCACTAATTTTTTCAGGTCATATTTCTCGGGTTGGATAAATAACTTATTGGATTCCAGCAATGATGTGTTCAGCACTTCATTTGCCATTTGCTCCAACCGTTCTATTTCCAGGGTAGCCATTTGCAGGTATTCCCTGCTCATTGTTGGATGCTCTATTACATTGAAATTATTCAGGGCTTCGAGGGCAACTTTTACTGTAGCAATTGGTGTCTTTAGTTCGTGAGACATATTGCTGATGAAGTCATTTTTTAGTTGTCCTAACTTCATTTGCTCTCTGAGACTTCTGTAGGTAACAATAAAAGCAGTAGTAGTGATAGAAAGAAGAACAAGTATGAATAAGAATTGCGGCAGGAGCCTCTTTATAAGGTACCAGGAATAGTTGCCAATCACCACTCCATTATTGTTAGTGAAAAAGTTGCTCCTAATAAAGATTTTATTTTTTGCCTTTAAGGCACTGTCTCTATTATTGATCCAGCGTGCGGAGAAATACATTCCGCTCTGCCCCATCCTGCTTGTAAAGATCTCGTTGAAAATAGTTGTGTCTATCTTGAAAAAATCGTTCTCTTCACTATTGGATATTTTTTTTGCCCTGCTAATCATCATCCGCATTTGTTGTACTGCGACAGGTGAAAAGGAATCTCCTTTATTTAAAAGGGTAGTGTTTATTTCTTCTTTGGTATTTTGATTTGATGCAGTCGATGTATTTGCCGGGGTACTGAAAATATTTTGCAAAAGAATAGAATCAGTTACCTTTTGCTGTACATCCGTAAACAGCTTTGCTAAATCTTTCTGTAACTGGTCTTTCTGATTATTGTATTGTACATGCAGCCACTCAGCCGTAAAGCCTATGAGCAACAACTGGCTTACAATCATCAGACCTTTTATCCAGGTCAGCTTTGATGTTTTTGTAATGTTCATTTACTATAGCAAAATACGCTGTATCAGCCGCATAATTACTGTCCTTAACGTTTATTAACATTTATTAACCGGCATTCACCTTATTTCTCTTTCGATTAACCTGGTTTGCAGAGCATCCATCTTAATTTTCAGTGTATTTGAAATAACCCAAAAATGAACTACCGAAAATTGAACAACCTGGCGGGCTGGCTAGCCGGGGGGATTACCTACATAGTCTATCTGCTGACGATGGAACGCACCGTGAGCTATTGGGATTGCGGTGAGTTTTTGGCATGTGCTTATAAACTGGAAGTTGGCCACTCGCCGGGCGCCCCATTTTTTATGATAATGCAGCGGATGTTTGGATTGCTGGCGGGGTCGCACCGTGATAAGGTTGCTTTATTTATCAATTCTGAGTCGGCACTCATGGGCGGTTTGACGATTGCTTTCCTGTTCTGGACCATTACCCATATGGCCAAAAAGCTTATTGTACCAAAGGGAGGAGAACCGGATAATAAACAAACCTGGCTGATATTAGGAGCCGGTATAGTAGGCGGCCTTGCTTATACTTTCTCGGATACATTCTGGTTTTCGACTGTGGAAGCTGAAGTGTATGCCACCTCCGCATTTTTCACAGCCATCACATTCTGGGCAATGCTAAAATGGGAAAATGTAGCAAATGAAAAATATGCTGATCGATGGATACTCCTTATAGCATTCCTGATAGGAATATCTGTTTGTGTGCATTTGCTCAACCTGCTTACCATTCCTTCTCTGGCAATGATCTACTATTTCAAACGGTACAGAGTAACTTATTTAGGAACGTTTGTTGCATTTATCGCCGGATGCGCATTACTAGGAATAGTACAGATAGGAGTGGTACAATATATACCGTGGCTTGCGTCGAGGTTTGATATCTTATTCACCAATGATTTTGGGATGCCTTTTAATACAGGCTCCATAACATTTCTTTTATTGTTTTTTGCTTTGCTGATCTGGCTATTGCTTTTCGCGAAGCGGAGGAAATATTATACGCTACATCTGGGTGTACTCTCAGTCATCTTTATTATTATTGGCTATTCAAGCTATATAGTTCCTCTTATCCGTTCGAGAGCAGATGTGCCTGTGGATATGACCAATCCTGATAACGCAAATAGCTTACTATACTATGTAGACCGCGAACAGTTCGGGGCACAACCTATACTATTCGGGCCGGACTTTAATACTCAGCCAACAGCTATAAAAACTGCAGGATATATCTATACACAAACGAAAAGGAACGGCAAAGATTATTATGAGATCGCAGGCACAAAACCTGAATATAGTTATGATGCCGGAAGCACAAGATTTTTTCCCCGTATATGGGATAACAACAGCCCGGAACATGCGCGTTATTACCGTGAATTTCTTGGCTTAGGCAATGATGAATCGCCCACAGCCGCAGATAATCTTAAATACTTCTGGGACTGGCAGATGAACTGGATGTGGTGGCGATACTTTATGTGGAACTATGCAGGACGGCAGAATGATGTGGAAGGCTATGGACCCAGTGACCATAAAAACGGCAACTGGATGTCGGGCATAAAGCCTATAGATAAAGCTTTAGGGTTGGGAGATATTGATGCTATGAGTGATGGGTATAGAAACAATGAAGCCAGAAACCAACTTTACTTCCTACCATTTATCCTTGGTATTTTAGGCCTTGTGTATCAGTTCAACCGGAATAAAAAAGATGGTTTAATTGTCCTGATATTATTCTTCTTTACCGGAGCGGCAACGGCTATTTATCTGAATATGTGGCCATCGCAACCACGAGAGAGGGATTATGCATTTCAAGGGTGCACTTATGCCTATGCGATGTGGATAGGAATTGGAGTACTGATGGTGCAGCAATGGATGCAGAAATCTGTGAAAGGAAAGCTATCCGTTTACCTGACAGTAATTTTATGCCTGCTATTGGTTCCGGCATTGATGGCTAAGGAAGAATGGAATGACCACGACCGTTCGAGGAAACAACTTGCAAGAGCAACTGCCTATAATACGTTAATGTCGTGCGCGCCGAATGCAATTCTTTTTACAGATGGAGATAATACAACCTATCCCTTGTGGTACCTGCAGGAAGTGGAACATATACGGCCGGACGTGAGAGTTATCATCATTGAACTATTAGGATCGGACTGGTATATAGACCAGCTAAATTACCGGATTAATGATGCCGACGCAGTACCGATGATCTGGAAAAAAGAAGATTATGTTGGCGACCATCATAACTATATCCGATACTTTAATAATCAGCAAATACCGCAGGACAAATATTTTAACCTGGAAGAGATCTGCAACTTTATGGATAGTAATGACCCACAAAACAAAGCTCAGACAAATGAAGGAGAAGCTGTGAACTACCTGCCTACAAAAAAATTATTCATACAACCATTAAGCAAAGAAGTGCTTGTAAAGAACGGGTTGCTTAAAGCGACAGACAGTGCTAATGTTTCTACCGATATGAAATTTACGGGGCCTAAAGATGCGCTGCTGAAAAACGACCTAGGTATTCTAAACATTATAGCTGGCGTAGCAAAACAAGGATGGAAGCGACCTATATATTTTGATGGAAGCCTGCCATCGGGAGATGTCTTTGAAGGACTGAATGATTACGTGCATTTAGAAGGGTTAGTATACCGGCTTTTACCTTATAAATATCCTGACCACATAAATACAAATGCCAATGAGCCGGGAATTGTGGATGTAGACAAAAGCTATAACCTGTTTATGAACACTTATATATGGGGCTCAGCGGACAGGAATGACGTTTATATTGATGAAAAGAACCGTATGATGCTAATTGCATATCGACTAAATGGCGCGCGCATAGCTAACGAGCTTGTCAATAAAGGCAGGAATGAAGATGCTATACGACTGCTTGATAAAATAATGAGTAGCATAACAGAGCATTCTTACCCCTATGATTACGTTGCTTATTATATTGTGAATGCTTACTATCGTGCGGGGGCAAAGGACAAAGCAAAAGCTCTTGTTATGAAGCTCACAAAAAACTCAGAAGATGATCTGAACTGGATAGGTACACTTAGCGAATCGGGGATGGAAAGTGAAGGAAGAGAAGCGCAAAACGATTTGGCTCTTATTAATATGCTTGGAAACTCTGCACAAGCGGCAAGAGATACAGTAACTGCCTCGAGGCTAAGCAAGAAGCTACAATATTTGTATCCTAAGGTGAGCTCTATATTAAATAATCCGGATAAAAAATAATTATTTAGTTACGCAGAAAACGAGACAGATATTCTTCCAGATGTGAAACATTCGGTTCATCAGACCTATATGCTACATACATATCCGGCCTGACGAGATAATAGCCTGATTGATTGATACCAAACTTTTCAAACAATGTTTTTGTCTGTTCTGTATATGTAATTATTTCTAGGCTGAGAAGATCTTTATATTTTTCTTCAAGCCTGCGTAGCTCATCAAAGGAATTATTCTTTGAAAAAAGAAAAAGATGGAAGCTGGTACCCTTTAATTTGTCCTGGATGTTTACTTCTTTCCCGTCAGCGTCCGTATAGGATATATAAGGCCATCTATCTCCAGGTTTAGGAGCATGTCTTGGAAAATTTCCACGGGATGCATTTTGAGACAAAGAGCTATTTCTATAAGCTATTCCTATTTCGGATATGCTCCTGAATGCAAAACGTCGTATAAATTTTAATTTTTCTATTGCTGCAAATGCTATTCTTGCAAATGGAGGAAACAGGTATTGTCTTGCAAACCTGATGAGAGGGTTTTTGTTGGTCACAAAATTAAACACACGGTCTGTTGACTGCACGAGGTTTTTGGCAATTACCACTCGTTCGTCTGTATAAGTATCAAGCAGATTATCCTTTGCTTTTCCTTTTAGTACTAATGCTAGCTTCCAGGCCAAGTTATAAGCGTCTTGCAAGCCTGTGTTCATGCCTTGTCCGCCGATAGGGCTATGGATATGTGCCGCGTCACCTGCAAGAAAACAATTGCCATTACGAAACGAAGAAGCATATCGATGATGAGAACGATATTTTGATATCCATTCCGGATCGGTGAGTTTTATGTCCATGTGCGTCCATTCCGGAAAAGCTTTTTCGATATCATCGTATGTCAATGTTTCCTTTTCATCAAATTCTTTTGGTAATGTACCTAAAACACGATACCGTCCATTTGTAAGAGGAAAGAAACCACCAATACCTTCTTTAGTAAATGCAATGTACATTTCATCACGTGGCAGTTCAGGATGTACTTTGCAATCCATAACGAATAAGGATTGCTGGTAAGTTTTCCCTCCAAAAACAAAATGTAATTGTTCCCGGACCACGCTGCGTGCGCCATCGGCACCGACCATATATCTTGAATTTATAGTAGTAGATATTCCTTCAGCATTTCTGACAGTGGCGACTACTCCATTTGTATTTTGAGTGAAAGAAATCAGCTCACTGTTCCTCTCTACCTTAAATCCTTTTGTCTCTATGAACTTTGACAAGATGGCTTCTGTTTTTGACTGTTCGAGCATGAGAAAGAAAGGAAAGTTGGTAAGGCCTGTTCCAATCTCTTTCATTGCCATCTTTATTATCTTTTTGCCGTTAAATATCATCCCTACACCTATGGTTTGTTTACCTTGCCTAACTATTTCATCAGCAATTCCCAACTGATCGAACATTTCCATACTTCTTGCATGTATGACGATTGCCCGCGACTGGGTGGTATGGTCGGCAGTTTTATCGATAATTCTAAATGGAATGTTGTGAACAATCAATTGACACGCCAACAGAAGACCTGTAGGACCTGCGCCTATTATAAGGACTTGTGTATCATTCTCCTGTTGAGCCATAATGTCAAAATAAGAACTTTATAATATTGCATGATTACTTTTACTTTGTAATTCAATCTTATTTGTATGAGCCGTGAACATCATTACAGTACCTCTATAAAATGGACAGGGGATCAAGGAACAGGAACCAGTGGCTACAAAGATTACGAAAGAAACCATGCCATTACCGCAGGCGATAAAGAAGTAATACAAGCCTCTTCCGACCCTGCGTTCCGCGGTGATGGCAGTAAGTATAATCCTGAAGAGCTATTAGTAGCTGCGCTCTCTTCCTGCCATATGCTTTGGTACTTACATCTTTGTGCAGATGTGGGTGTGGTTGTAGTGGATTATACTGATAATGCGAAAGGTGTTATGGAGGAAGTAGATAATGGTGGTGGAAAATTTAAGGAAGTGACTTTGTACCCCGATGTGATCGTTAAAGATGCTTCAATGATTGAAAAAGCAAACGCACTACATGATAAGGCGCATGAAAAATGTTTTATAGCCAATTCCTGCAATTTCCCAGTTCTGCATAGCCCGAGATGCGGCGCGCGGTAATAGCTTAAAGATTTTATCCATTTCGTTGTCTTATTTTCCTGTTTCGGCGAATTGCGCAATTAATTAGTAAATAATAGTAGGTAGCTTAGGATTAAACTACTACTGAAAACAGATTGCCAGACAATGGAATGATATTGTATTGGAAATAATAACAAAAAAATGATAAGTTGTGGTTCAAAATTTCCAGCTGTTGTTACAGAAATCTACAATTCAACATCTGCGTTTCAAATTCTCGTTCCTTCTGCTGCCTGTTTATCTATTTGCCTTATCGTTGTCAGACAATATCAACTGGCTCGATGCATTAATCATATTGCTGCTGATACATTTATTGCTATATCCCGCAAGTAACGGATATAATAGCTATATGGATAAAGATGAAGGCAGCATAGGAGGTATTGAAAATCCGCTCGAGACAAGCAGGGAGTTGTATGTTGTGAGCGTATGGATGGATATTGCGGGAGCAGCACTTGCGTTTATTATCAGCCCATTGTTTTCTGCTTTGTATATCATCTACATTGTCTTTTCAAGATTGTATAGCTATAGGGGGGTGCGATTAAAACAGTATCCTATTATCGGGTACCTGACAGTTGTCGTTAACCAGGGAGCTTTGATATTCTTTATGGTGTATTATGGTGTAACAAGGCAATATGACGTGCCCTGGATTGGACTTATAGTTAGTACATTGCTTATAGGAGCTTTTTATCCTATCACCCAGATATACCAGCACGAACAGGACAGCAAAGATGGTGTAATTACTATTAGCTATAAGCTGGGAGTGAGAGGAACTTTTGTGTATTGTGGCTGTTTGTACACAATAGCGTTTGGCTTGTTAGCATGGTATTTCTATACATCGGGCAACTTTAATTATTTTTTAGTATTACAGGCATGGTTTTTACCTGTTATTGGCAGGTTCTTATGGTGGGCGTGGCAATGCTGGAAGGATAAGGATGCAGCCAACTACAAAAACACAATGCGAATGAACTGGCTGGCTGCTACATGTACGAACCTGGCGTTTATTTCACTCATCATAATAAAAGAATTGTGGCTAAAATAGTATCCATATCAACAGTACCTGCACCATACAAGCATGAGCAAATGGACATATTGCGGTTCATGGAAGAAGCCTATGGGATAGACGAGGAAAAAAGAAGGGTTTTGCGCTACCTGTATAAGCATAGTGGTATTGATA
>DATNFP010000136.1:0-5290 GCA_035606335.1 Flavipsychrobacter sp.
CTGGGGCTATTGCTGCAGGTAAAGTGATTTGTGCATGGCTACCTGTAAAGGTAATGGTATTTGATACGAGCACCTGTCCTGAAACATTGATCACTTCGTAATGCCATTCTTCATTATTTGAATTTGGCATATCAATCTTAATTGTATGCGCTGTAACAGGATTTGGATAAATATCAAAATCACTTGAAGCAATATTAGAAATTGCTAATGGAAACAAAGACAAGCGGTCAGCATGTATCTGAGCGCTTTGTACAGTAGAAAATGTATTGTCTGTGAAAACAATATATGCTAAAGGAGTAAGCTCGCCGATACGATAAAAGCTTTCTGAATGTATAGTATCTGCTACAGTGCTGGTCTGTGGCAGGTTGAATATTGAATCAAGGGCTGAAGTAAAGGGAGCGCCATTAATAGTGAAACTATCATTTGTTATACGTGTTGTCCTCAACTGCAATACAGGGTATGGGGTAGATGTGTCTCCATTATCAAAAATCTTCACTTTCATGTTTCCATATCCAATAACCTTATCAGATTCAGAAACTGTTGTGATCTTACTACCTGCCGTTTTCTTGTATCCCAGGGCGGTATCTTTGATAAAGAAATTTGTAGTATCGCTATAATTTGAATTCCAATTATTTCCATATGCTAATGGAAATGGCAGTTTGTAATAAGGAGTGCTATATTTTTCTGTTTGGTTTCCGAAATAAATACTATCAGATATAACACCTCCGGGCATTACATATACTTGCGTATTTACCACGTCTGCTTCTCCCTGGATGCCCTGAATTATAAAATAGTATTGTCTATCTAATGAATAATGAAATAAACCAGCCTGATAAGAAATGCTATCAGCAAATTGGTAAGGAAACGCCGGACTATTGCGAACCAAAGTATCTACACCACTATAGCTCACGTTTGTCATATCCCAAGAGCCGCCAGTAGCCGGAATAAATAAAGGAAATGACGAAGTGCCTACCACTACATTAGCTACCCTATCGCTACCAACAAGTGATGTGGAGGAATGAGCATTGGCAGCATTTATTACTATTTGCGCAAATGAGGAAACAGAAAGTAATGCACAACCAAGAGTAAAGATTGTTTTTTTCATAAAATAATTATCGGAAAAATGAAAAGATTTTATTGGTTTAAGCGGTAAAACTACAAAAATACACTTATAAATATGTGTCTTGTATTTTCGGATTTATTTTTTTGAAAAACTATATTCTATATGTGCTAATATATAACTAAAAAACGGCTACATAAGTAACCGTTTTTTAGTTATTAGCTTCAATCCTTAATTGATAATGTTCACTGCTTTTATACACGCCTGTTTCCCATCATTGCTTAAACGCAAGTAGTAGACTCCCGGCGTAACAGCTGATGATAGCTGAATATGTGCGATGCCACCATACGACTGCAATGATGAAGCGGATATTACCTGGCCTGCTGTGTTCACTAACTGGTAGCTCCAGCTTCCGTTTTGATATTTTGGTAATTCAATAGCAATGGTATGATCCGTTACGGGATTTGGATATACATGCACGTCGTTTGCCAGGGATATATTTTCAACAGCGGTAGGTACTGCGAGGCGTTGCGTATGAACCTCACCAGCAACGGGAGTGGTAAAAGTGCTATCAGCATATTCCACTTTTAATAAAGGAGTAACCTCGTTAAGGCGATAGAAGTTTTCTTCAAACAAACTGGTTATCATCCCCTGAACCAACCCAAAACCTGCTAGCAAAGTAGCTGGTGCAGGGCTGCCTGCCAGATAAAAGCTATCCTCTGTAGTATATATTGTTTTCACCTGCAGGACATCCATATAAGCAGTAGAGTCTCCTGCTATGTTTTTTACCCTCATTTTGCCCCAGCCAATTACTGAATCCTTCACTGTGTAACTTGTCACACGCTGCGCAGGAACATCGGTAAGTGAAAACAATGCAACTGTTACTTCAAAGTTGGTTGTATATTTTGATGTGGTTGTCCAGTTGGTATTATAAGTCATGGGGAATTTGAGTACTGTTTTCGGAGATGAATAAAGAATATCCTGAGCAGGGAAGCCCAGGCTATCATTTGCTCCACCAGTTACACCAGTAAGGGAAATATGTTGGTGATAAATGTATTCGCCCAATATGTTGAGACCAGAAGCTGACGCCTGTGTGGCTTCATCAGTAGTGTAACTTACTCCGGAGCCAGAACTAATTTCGTAAACAGCACTATCGGCATATTGCGCAGCAGCAAATGGAGTACCGGCTGGTATAGCAACATGACGATATACACCGGCACCTGAATAACTCAAGCCAGTAATATCCCATGTTTTGTTGGTTGCTGCGGGCAATGTAAGACCCGGAAGAGATACAATACTTACACTTTTCACAGAGTCGTTAGTACCAGCAATTGCAGAAACAACAGAGGAAATAGTTATTTGCGACTGCGATTGCGAGATGATAAGAAAAGAAGAGGCAATTGTAAAAATCAGTTTTTTCATAGAAGTTCGTTTGGGTAGTAAAATTACATGAATGAGCTTCAATAAGGAAAGTTTTTAATAAAATAAATGAATATTAAACCGCATTTAAAATAAAGCTTTTGAGAAAAGTTTTCCCATTGGGTGAAAAAATAAGGTTTGGGGAATCGGGGGATATGCTTTGATGCTGAAATGATCTACCGGCAATAGTTATGCAAATAATTCACTACGTGAACCATTCCCCATTGATGCCCCATTTTGTCGCAGTGGTTTCCCAAAAATTTCCCATTGCAATAATTGTTGTGTGGGAATGTTATGGAGCGTTTTATAGTTATTTAAGGCTGCATAACTGCGGCTGTTTTTCCAAAGAGCTGTGCGCCCAAAGTTCAGGCTTATGGCAAAGTTACATACATGGTAGGCAAGCTTGCAAATAAAATTAACAACAACAAACCCCGATGTTGAAGAGTGGAGCAAGAGAGCGGGCAGCTTACCTGCAAACAAAAGGCGATGCTATA
Source organism: Flavipsychrobacter sp. (assembly GCA_035606335.1). GTDB lineage: Bacteria > Bacteroidota > Bacteroidia > Chitinophagales > Chitinophagaceae > DATNFP01. The sequence continues at coordinate 2,974 of DATNFP010000136.1, forward strand.
AAGCATCACCTTAGGTAGTTTTTGTATTATATTGTATTGCGACTATTACCGGCTTAAGTGCATACTTCTTTCTTTATACAATTGTCTGAACCACGAATCGCGTAAGGTCTTAATGAAACGGATAGCCTCCCCGGTACTTTTCATTTCGGGGCCCAGCTCTTTATTTACATTCGGAAATTTATTAAAGCTGAAGACGGGTTCTTTCACTGCGTAGCCTTCCAGTTTTTTGTCTATATTAAAATCTTTGAGCATCTTTTCGCCCATCATTACTTTGGTAGCAATATTCAGATAAGGTACACCGTATGCTTTAGCAATAAAAGGAGTGGTGCGGCTTGCGCGTGGATTCGCTTCTATTACAAATACTTTACCATCTTTGATGGCAAATTGTATATTGATCAGTCCTTTGATGTTAAGACGTAATGCTATCTTCTTTGCATAGTCTACCATTTCATCTACTTCGAGCTGTCCGAGGTTGAATGCAGGAAGCACTGCATGGCTATCGCCACTGTGAATACCCGCAGGTTCAATATGTTCCATAATGCCCATGATGTGTACATTTTCACCATCGCATATAGCATCTACTTCAGCTTCCTGGCAGCGATCAAGGAAATGGTCTATCAATATTTTATTGCCAGGCAAATGTTTTAAAAGACTTACTACACTCTTCTCAAGCTCTTCATCGTTGATCACTATACGCATGCGTTGCCCGCCGAGCACATACGAAGGACGCACCAATACAGGATAGCCAACCTGGCCTGCTACTTCTATTGCTTCATCAGTAGTGTATGCAGTGCCGTAGTTAGGATAAGGAATACCAAGCTCTTTCAACAGATCGCTAAAGCGGCCCCTGTCTTCTGCTATGTCCATATTATCAAAAGAGGTGCCGATGATCTTTATATTATTTTCATACAAGCGCTTTGCAAGCTTTAAGGCTGTTTGGCCGCCGAGCTGCACAATTACGCCATAAGGTTTTTCGTGTTCAATTATTTCCCAAAGATGTTCCCAATATACAGGCTCAAAATATAGTTTGTCAGCTATATCAAAATCGGTTGAAACGGTTTCAGGATTGCAGTTTACCATTATGGCTTCGTAACCGCAATCTTTTATTGCCATTAACCCGTGTGTGCAGCAGTAATCAAATTCAATTCCCTGTCCTATACGGTTGGGGCCTGAGCCAAGTACTATAATTTTTTTCTTATCCGACCTGTTGCTTTCATTAAATACCAGGTCGCCTTTTGTTTCTTTAGATGACGCTGTGGGCTCGAATGTGCTGTAGTAGTATGGTGTTTTTGCTTCAAATTCTGCACTGCATGTATCTACCATTTTATAAACACGAGTGATGCCTAATGCTTTTCTATGCTCATATACTTCCTCAGCAGTACAATCTTTTATTAGTTCTGCTATCTGGTCATCACTAAAGCCCATTTGCTTCGCTTCGCACAATAATTCATCCGGAAGTTTTTCGAGATGTTTATATTCACGAATACGATTTTCCATATTCACGATGTCCTGTATCTGATACAGGAACCAACGGTCTATCTGCGTGAGTTCACGAATAGTTTTTATTGAAACTCCTGCTGCCAATGCTTCCTTGATACGGAAAATGCGATCCCATGTAGGCCGCTTCAAACTTTCGATAAGTTCTTCGGCACGCATTCTTTGAGTACTGATAAACGATAATCCGGTAGCATTATTTTCAAGGCTCTGACATGCCTTCTGCAATGCTTCAGTGAATGTGCGGCCTATTGCCATCACCTCGCCTACCGATTTCATCTGTAGGCCCAATGTATCATCAGCACCTTTGAATTTATCAAAATTCCAACGCGGCATTTTTACGATCACATAATCCAATGCGGGCTCAAAATATGCAGAAGTAGTTTGTGTGATCTGGTTTTTTAGTTCATCAAGTGTATATCCAACCGCAAGCTTAGCAGCAATCTTTGCAATGGGATAACCTGTTGCTTTAGATGCAAGAGCCGATGAACGGCTCACGCGAGGATTAATTTCGATTGCTATTATTTCTTCAGTCTGAGGATTTAAAGCAAACTGCACATTACAACCACCGGCAAAATTGCCAAGATCGCGCATCATCATTATCGCGGTGTTGCGCATCAGTTGAAATGCAGTATCGCTAAGTGTCATAGCAGGCGCTACGGTAATGCTATCGCCCGTATGGATACCCATAGGGTCGAAGTTCTCTACCGTACAAATGATAACCACATTATCATTATGATCGCGCAGTAATTCCAGCTCAAATTCTTTCCATCCCAACATTGCTTTTTCTACCAGCACTTCATGTATAGGTGATGCAGTAAGT
>DATNFP010000137.1:0-28633 GCA_035606335.1 Flavipsychrobacter sp.
TTTGCATGCAGACCGTTTTCGCCCGGGCAATCGTCTTGTATCGCGTGATTTTCTTGGACAGCAGGCACATTTCCCTGCCGGGCCTTTTATGCTTGCTTCGAAATTAAAAGCGCCCGTTTGTTTTGTATTTGCTTTCAAAGAGAGTAATTTTCACTATCATTTTTATGCTTTTCCAGGTAAAATTTATGAAGGCCGTGGTACGCAAGGCATGGAACTGATGCTGGATGATTATATAAAGTTGCTTGAAGAAAAACTGAGGCAATATCCGGAACAGTGGTTTAATTATTATGATTTTTGGAAAGCATGAATCAGGAAGGAATTCTGGCATATATACCCCAACGCCCGCCCTTTGTAATGGTGGATGAAGTCATTAAAGCGGATGATAAGGTTTCGCTAAGCCGTTTTACAATTAGGAATGATAATATTTTTATAGAGAATGGAGTATTTATAGAACCGGGCTTGGTAGAAAATATGGCCCAGACAGCTGCTGCAGGTACTGGATATAAATTGCGTGCGCTTGGTAAGCCGGTTCCTGTTGGGTATATTGCCGGTATTAGATCATTAGTTATAAAAAAATTGCCCGCTGTAAATAAGACTATTATTACGGAAATGTTCTTTCAGCAGCAGATCATGAATGCCCATATTGTGTATGGAAAGATAATGGCAGATAATGAAGAAATTGCAAGCTGTGAACTGAGGATATTTGTTAAGCAGGAAGATTAGTTTTTATTCGGGATAAAACGAAAATATTTGGCTATAACACTTACAAATAATACGGAATTAGAGGTGAAATTTAGTGAAGCTGACCCTTTGGGTATAGTGTGGCATGGACATTACATTCGATATTTCGAAGATGGGAGAGAAGCATTTGGTAAAGAATATGGCCTGCGCTATCTGGATCTTTATCGTCAAAGCATTATAGCTCCGATTGTACATATTAACTGTGAGTATAAAAGAGTATTGCGATACGGGCATAAAATACGTTTGCAAACGACTTACGAGGATACATTGGCCGCTAAGCTGTTATTTAATTATGTTATTTACGATTTAGATACAGATGAAAGAGTGGCATTAGGTAGCTCTATACAGGTGTTTATGGATAAAGAAAGAATGGAGCTGATGCTTACATTGCCGCAATATATGGTTGAATGGAAACAAAAATGGTTGAATGGCTAAGTCAGTTTACGCAATAGCTTCCAACATTGTTTCTTCTTTAGGAATGGATATTGCCGCTCACTGGCAGGCAGTGGCCATGGAGAAAATTGGAATAAAAAAGTTTGAGGATATATCACTAAGTAATACCCCTTTTCAGGCATCGAAAATAGGAGTCGCTGAATGGCAATATATTGATGCGCATACAAAAATTTCTCAGACGCTGTTCCCATTTGAGCAACTAGCATTATTTTCTGCAAGACAAGCGCTGCAAGATTGTGAGGAATTAAATTTAAGCGATACTGTTTTGATACTTTCCACAACGAAGGGGAACATCGAGCTGCTTGGGCAAATTCCTGATGAGCGATTGCTATTACATGCCAGCGCTCATATCATCGCAAAGGAATTAGGTATTTCTTCAAAACAAATTGTTATATCACACGCTTGTGTATCCGGCATCGTCGCTTTATTATATGGTTTAAGATTACTACAGGCTGGTCGGTATAAACATGCAATAGTAATAGGGTGTGACAGGTTTTCCCGTTTTGTGCTAAGCGGATTTCAATCTTTTCAGGCTATTTCAGAAACACCATGTAAGCCGTTTGATAAGAATAGAAGTGGTATTTCATTAGGAGAGGCGGCAGCAACTATTATTTTATCATCGTCTTCTTTTGAAAACTCGTTGGCTGAAATTATATCCGGTTCTACATCTAATGATGCTAATCACATTTCAGGCCCTTCCCGGACAGGCGAAGAATTAGCATTAGCTATAAAAAGAGCTTTGGGGGAGGCAAATTTATCTTCTGCTGAAATAGATATGATATCAGCACACGGCACAGCAACTGCATATAATGATGAAATGGAAGCCAAAGCGTTTGATATTTTGGGATTGAATAAGAAACCTATCCATAGTTTTAAAGGTTACGTAGGACATACATTGGGCGCGGCTGGAGTTGTAGAAAGTGCTATGGTGATAGAAAGCTTAAAACATCAGCAACTAATACCTTCTGCCGGATTTCAGAAAATGGGAGTTTCTGTGCCTTTGAATATTAGTACCAGTATGAGCGCTGCAAATATTAAGTATGCTTTAAAAACAGCATCCGGCTTCGGCGGAAGTAATGCAGCTGTAATATGGAAAAGAATATAGGGTAGAGGATATACTAATATTTGCTCACTGCATTAACCGCACACCAGGTCATTAATCCTACCCCTGTTTTTAATGCTTCTTCATCAATATCAAAATGGGCATTGTGAACGGGAACAGTAAATTGCTCATTCTTACGATTAGTGCCGATACGGAAAAAACAACCGGGAACATGATGAGTATAAAAACTGAAATCTTCTCCCGCCATTCGTTTATCTAATGTTTTCACATTTTCAGTACCTAAGTATTCTTTTGCACTATTTTCAGCGAGTTCAGTTAATTCAGGATTGTTGAATAATGATGGGTAGCCTGAAGGAATATTAATAATAGCTTTAGCGCCATATGCGGCGCAGGTCTGTTCTGTAAATTCTCTTATCCATTTATGTGCTTCGGCACGCCATTTCTCGTCCATAGTGCGGAAAGTACCTTCAAGCTCTACTTTGTCTGGAATTACATTGGTTGCAAAGCCGCCTTCTATTTTCCCAAATGTCAACACTGAAGGGATAAGTGGATTTGCTTTTCGTGAAACCACTTGTTGCAGCCCTGTAATTACCTGTGCCGCAATAGCAATTGGGTCGATTGTTTGATGGGGCATTGCGGCGTGGCCGCCTTTGCCTTCAATGGTTATGTATATTTCATCAGTGCTGGCCATGTACTGGCCTGTTCTGAAACCTGCGACACCACTGGGCAAATGAGGGTAAACGTGCAAGGCTAAAATTGCTTTAGGGCGTGGATTTTCAAGTACCCCTTCTTTTATCATTATACTTGCGCCGCCCGGATGTTTTTCTTCTCCAGGTTGAAATATTAATTTGATAGTGCCTTCCCATTCATCACGAATGTCATTCAAAATACGTGCTGCGCCTAACAGGCATGAGCTATGCACATCGTGTCCGCAGGCATGCATTACACCTTTATTTTGTGAGCAGTATGCTGCTTCATTGATTTCCTGTATGGGTAAAGCATCCATATCAGCTCGTAAAGCGATACAATGTTTACCGGGATTTTTCCCTTCTATGATCCCGACAATACCTGTTCCTGCAACTCCTGTTGTATGTTGTATGCCCCAGCTTGCAAGTTTCTGAGATATAAATGCGGCAGTATTATACTCCTGAAATGATAATTCAGGATGTGAGTGGATATGGTGACGTATTGCCTGTATCTCAGGAAAATATTGCGCTGCTTTTTCGCGTATGCGATTAATCATTTTTTAAGGTATTTATTACTATTATGTCCGGCACTATCATGCAGGGATTGTATAATACGTTTACCTGTTTGTACATTTTTTCTGCATCTTGCCTGCTGCGATAATCTCCTACTTTCACACGAAATTGAGGAGAAACGTAAGTCATATATGTACGGATGCCGGGAAAACGACGCATAAAATCAATTTTTACACTCATAGCTCTATTCCTGTCATTACCGCTGTATATCTGTACCCGGTAGCCACTGCCCGAACGTATCACACCCAATTCCACATCCTTGCGCTTCCTGAGCAGAATAGCAAGCCTGGAGTCTGAATGTATTATTACTCCTGTCGCGGTATCCTCCTGTGAGTAGGATACTTTTATTTGTGCATTAGTAATACCAGTAAAGCTCAATAAAAATAATACAAACAATATGTAATAAACTCCCTTCATTTCTAAATTAATTCTGCTTCTTTACTTTCTTTAACGATCTGTATACTTGCTGAGCAACCTAATCTCGTAGCTCCTGCATCAATAAGTTTTTTTGCAAACTCAAAATTACGAATACCTGCTGATGCTTTTATCGCAATATGATTTGGTAAATGACTTCTCATTATTTCGACAGCATGTACTGTCGCTCCTGTTTCAGAAAACCCGGTTGAGGTCTTCATAAAATCAATATCATACTTACTATATAACTCACAGCACTTTATGAGTTCTTCATCAGTAAGTGAACCGCTCTCAACAATTACTTTTATTTTTTTACCTGAAGAATGAATGGTTTCTGTACAGGTCTTTATTTCATTTCCTAAATAACCCCACTTTCCGCTTTTCAATGCTGCAAGGTTATGTACCATATCCAGTTCATCTGCTCCATTCTGTATCGCTTCTTTTATTTCACAAAACTTAGATAACGTAGTGCTATATCCAAATGGAAATCCTATAACCGTAGCTACCTTTATATCAGTACCATTAAGTAAAGCTTTTGCTTCAGTTACAAAATAGGGTGGGATGCAAATTGCTACAAAGTTTTCTGCAATTGCTTCTTCGCATACTTTTTTTATATCTGCTATTGTTGTTGCAGGTTTTAATGTCGTATGATCTATATATGAAGCAATATTTATGGCCAATGCTTTAGTTATAAATGTTTTATCAATTCCTGTGCGAATTCACTTGTTTTAAGCAGCGTTGCATCGTTCATCAGGTTATAAAAATCTATGGTTACACGTTTGCGCATAATTGTATCTGCCAAGGATTCAACGATCATCTCGGCAGGCTCGTTCCAGCCAATATACTGTAATAGCATAACACCACTAAGCAAAAGTGATGATGGGTTCATTGTATCTGTATTTGCGAAGCGTGGAGCTGTACCGTGTGTAGCTTCAAAAACAGCATGACCTGTCATGTAATTTATATTAGCACCGGGAGCAATACCAATACCACCTACGGCAGCAGCAAGGGCGTCTGATATATAATCTCCGTTCAGATTGGTAGTGGCAATTACAGAATAGTCTTTTGGTGCGAGAAGAATTTGCTGTAAGAAGTTATCTGCGATTACATCTTTAATAATGATCTTGCCTTCTTTTTGTGCAGCTTTCATTTCGCTGTTAGCAACTTCTTCGCCGCTTTCTTTTTTCGTTTTTTCCCATTGCTCCCATGTATATACTTTATCTCCGAACTCACGCACTGCCAACTCATATCCCCATATCTTAAAGCTACCTTCAGTGAATTTCATAATATTTCCCTTGTGTACAAAGGATACTGAAGGGCGATTATTTTCGATTGCGTATTTGATAGCCGCACGGATCAATCTTTCAGAACCTTCTTTTGATACCGGTTTGATACCGAATGAAGATGTTTCAGGGAAACGTATTTTAGTAACATTCAGTTCTTCAGTAAGAAATTTAAGTAATTTTTTTGCTTCTGGGCTATCGTAGTTAAACTCTATACCTGCGTAAATATCTTCCGTATTTTCCCTAAAGATTACCATGTCCACGCTTTCAGGATGAACAACAGGAGATGGCACATTACGAAACCAACGTACCGGACGAAGACATACATATAGATCCAGCTCCTGGCGAAGAGCTACATTTAATGAACGGATCCCACCACCTACTGGAGTAGTTAGCGGACCTTTGATAGACACCAGGTATTCACGGGCTATTTCAAGTGTTTCAGCAGGGAGCCATTCGCCTGTCAGGTTAAATGCCTTTTCACCTGCAAGCATTTCGCGCCATTCTATTTTTCGGGTAACGTTGTATGCTTTTTCTATAGCAGCATCCAATACTAATCTGCTTGCCCTCCAAACATCCGGGCCAATACCGTCACCTTCAATAAATGGAATAATAGGAAAATCGGGTACACTTAGTAGTCCATTGGTACCCATTGTTATTTTCTGAGATGTCATAAATTATTTCGTATCAAATACGCGCGCGAAGCTACGCAAAAAAGCAGCAGCGTAAAAGTTAATAAATGCAGCTATGCATCATATTGTAAGAACACGATTTGTATATTAGTAAAAGGAATAATCGGGATATATATTATTCTTTTGTTTTTTCTAAAGTAAAACCAAAAGAAGAGCCAACCCCTAATTTACTACGCACTGTTATGGGTTGGCCATGTGCCTCGATAATGTGTTTTACAATGGCAAGACCAAGCCCTGTTCCGCCTATTGCGCGGCTACGGCTGCGGTCGGCACGGTAAAAACGTTCAAATATGCGGGGTAAATGTTCTTCAGCAATGCCGGGACCATTATCAGATATCTCTACATATACGTGCTTTTCATCCATTTCATAACATCCGGCAGTAATAGTGCTTCCGTCATGACCATACTTTAAAGCATTTTCTGTCAGATTTACCAATACCTGCTTTATTTTCGGTTTATCTGCATATACATGCAAGGGCCTTTCTGTTCCCTTTTTGAATATTAATTGGATGTTTTTCTCCTTAGCTTTCAAAGAAAATTCTTCATATACATCCTTTATTAGCTCCTGTATAGTGAATGATTCCTGTATGATTGGTATTTTCCCTGATTCGAGTTTAGAGATATTATCCAGGTCATCTACAAGCCTTACCAACCTGTCAATGCTTTTCGAAGCATTGGACAGAAATTTTCTATTTACATTTTCATCTTCAAGTGCGCCCCCAAGCAAAGTATCTATATATCCTTGTACAGAAAATATGGGTGTTCGTAGTTCGTGTGCAAGATTCATCAGGAATTCCTTTCTGAATTGCTCATTGGCACGAAGCATGTCTATTTCATCCTTTCTTTGTGTAGCCCATCTCTGCACGTCTTTGCTTACTTCTTCTATTGATTTTTGGGGTAATATGCTATTGTAAAAGAATTCTTCCTTTTTAGTCGCTTTGGTTTGGTAGATAAATTTATATATAAGCTTTATTTTTCTATATATAAATCGTTGCATTGTATAATGATATAGCCAATAGGTTATTGCAAAAGTGACAATAAACACTACCACAGGTATATACCAGATCGGATGTAAAAAAAGGCTTAATACCGCATTTACAGTAGAAATTATTAATGCTGTAATTGATGAGAGTAAACGGGGAGAAAGATTTTTAGTATCCAGTACAGACATGATACTAAATCTACGCCATTTCAAACTTATAACCTACTCCTTTCACTGTTGTAATCAGGTCTACGCCAACCTTTTGACGTATTTTTCTTATGTGTACGTCAATAGTACGATCTCCTACTATCACATCTGTTCCCCAAACGCGTTGCAGTATCTCATTACGAAGAAATACTCTGCCAGGTTTGGAAGCTAAAAGAGATAAAAGTTCAAATTCTTTTTTGGCAAGGAGTATTTCCAGGCCCTTATAAGTAACGGTAAACTTGGTCTTATTGATCTCCAGGTCTCCAAAGGTTAGCTTTTGTTCCTGATCTTCGTCTTTACGGAGTCTGCGAAGGGCTGTGCTAATACGTGTAGCGAGCAGTTCCGGCTTTATAGGCTTGGCGATATAATCATCGGCACCCACCTTTAAGCCTTCAATTTCATATTTTTCGTCGCTTAAAGCAGTAAGAAAGATTATTGCAGTGTCTTCAAAATCAGGCATCCCTCTTAATTCGCGAATAGTTTCTATCCCGTCTTTATTAGGCATCATTATATCAAGTAGAATCAGGTCGGGACGGAACTCCTTGGCCTTTTTAATTGCCTCTATGCCGTCTTTTGCCGCTGCTATGTGATAGCCTTTGCTTTTCAGATTATAGCTGATGAACTCAACAATATCCGGTTCATCATCAACTATAAGTATTTTATCTGGTAACAATTCCATAATATCCCAAAATCCGCTGCAATAATATGACAGCCTTTGTAAACAAAAAAGAAACCTCACATTATCTTATTGTTAACCATAATGATAATGTGAGGTCTATATATTTTTAAAGTGTATATTACTTTAAGGTAACGCTACCACTGCCGATTTCGTAACCTTCATTAAAGATATCTATTTTATATTCACCTTTTGCATAGTCACTATCCTGGTGCCAATCCACAGTTACATCATTTACAGGCTGGTTTTGCTGTAATTGCACCTGTTTGTCTACAGTATAATTAAGCGATTTGCCATCTATAGTTGTTGTCACGCCTGAACCATAGGCTGCATTGCTAAGTATTGTACCATCAGGGCTTGTAATGCGTAGATAAATATCCTTGGTCCCGCCTTCAGCAATGCGGTTCTCGTCAATGTCAAAATAGATGCGTAGCACATCCACTCTTTTTGCTTTTGTTGTTTCTTTTTCTTTTTTACCACCTTTTCTAAGCTGTAATGGCACCAGGCGGATATTGGAAGCATGCAAAACAGAGCCAATTTTTTTCAAAGCAATATTTTGGGTAACTGTTGAGTCCCTCTCTTTTGATAGTTGTTGGTTTTGCCCTGTTAGATTAGTGTTTTCATTTTCCAGTTCGGCGATCCGTTCTTCATAGGATTTTGTTTTTGAATTAAGGAGATTGATCAGATCTTTTGCTTTCGCTAATTGTTGAGCAGATGCTTTGCTATCGCTTAATATACTCTGGATCTGGCTTTTTAGTTTGGCCACTTCTCCATTCTTGTCATTTATCATACTATCCATCTGTGAATTCTTGGATACGAGTTGATCTAAGCGGGCAAGAGCGGCATTATAATCATTTTCTACAGATTTTCTTGACGAATCGGAAGTTACAAGTTGGGCAGTTGTCTGATCATTTTGCTGAGAGAGGTTGCGCCTGCTCACAAACATATAGATACATACTATAAGCAACACACCTATTACTATCCAATAGATAACCGTATTATTACGGGGTGGTTTCGACGAATATTGCTGGTTTTCCTGTGACGTGTTTTGATTCAAATCCTGACTCATAATTTTATTAGTTTTAGATTCGGCACAAATATAATTATTACCTTTTTTGCAATGGAACAATTAAAGCACATCCTTTTCATCGATATTGAAACCGTATCAGGTGTTCCCGATTTCAGTTTGCTAAAAGAAGGCTTGCAGACAGAGTGGATACGCAAGTCAAAGTATGTGAAAAGTGCAAAAGAAGGAAACACAGACCCGGCAAGTCTTTTCATTGAAAAATCTGCAATTTTTTCAGAGTTTGCCAAAGTCGTTTGTATTGGATTTGGTAGTTTTCATCTGCACGAAAATGGGTGGCGATTAAGACTGAAAACACTCAAAAATGATAATGAAAAAAATTTGTTAAATGATTTTTGCGAAGTACTGACACGCTTCAACAATCATTATCCTAATTTAAGATTTTGCGGACATAATATAAAGGAGTTTGATGTTCCATTTCTATGCCGTCGTATGATTATCAATGGAATAGGACTGCCGGAATGTATGAAGTTAAATAATAAAAAACCATGGGAAGTGCCCCATATCGATACGCTCGAGCTTTGGCGCTTTGGAGACTACAAGCATTATACTTCTTTGGCTTTGCTTGCAGAAGTATTGGGCATACCTTCGCCAAAGAATGATATTGATGGCAGCATGGTAGGAACTGTGTATTGGAAATATGGCGATTTGCAACGAATAGCAAAGTATTGTCTCCAGGATGTATTAACGACCGCAAAAGTATTTTTGAAGTTAACAGGTATAAATGAAGAAATTCAGGAGCCTATATATGTAGATGATGAGTTATGAATGCTGATTTTAAGAAATTATTTCAAACATTAAAGGCCAAACAATTTGCCCCGGTATACCTCATTGATGGTGAGGAAACTTATTATCTCGACCTGATTACACAACATTTTGAAGAAAATATACTGCAACCAGGGGAGCGGGACTTTAACCTGATGGTTTTATATGGCAAGGATGCCGAATGGGCAGATGTGGTTAACGCATGCCGTCGCTTTCCAATGTTTGCAGAAAGGCAGGTAGTGATATTGAAAGATGCAGCTCAATTGAAGAATTTTAATGAGCTGGCTGGCTACCTTGAAAATCCTGCCCCTACTACTGTTTTTTTAATTGAACATCGTTTTAAAAAAGCAGATGGTCGTAGCAAAGTTGTAAAATATGCTAAAGAAAAAGGTTTCTATTTTACTTCAGATAAAATAAGGGATGAGCAGGTGCCAAACTGGATACAGAATTATGGAACTGAAATAGGTTTTCATATTGGCGAGCGTGAAGCTCAAATTCTTGCCACTTATTTAGGAAATGATCTGCAGAAAATAGTAAATGAAATAGATAAGGTAAAGATCAATGTCCCGGACGAAAAAGAGCTGACAGCAGCATTGATCCAGAAATATATCGGCATCAGCAGGGAATACAACGTTTTTGAATTTCCCGAAGCATTGACCAGTGGTGATAAAGATAAATTGTTCCGTATGCTGTCTTATTTTATTTCCAACCCCAAATCATCCCCTATGCCTTTGGTGATAGGTTCTTTTTATACTCATTTTAACCGTCTTTATCAGGCTAATTTTCTAAAAGGTAAATCTGAAAAAGAGATATCGGCTGCTTTAGGTACTTATCCTTCTAAAGTCAGAGAGATAATGGCTACTGTGCAACATTGGCCATTATCAAAAGTGGAATATTGTATGATGCTGCTCGGTAAATACAGTACCAATGCTGTAGGTATAGAAAGTAATGTGGATGACCGGGAGCTCCTAAAAGAAATGATCGGGAAAATGATTGCTTAAACTGCCAGTAGCGCTTTTAGCGCCATTTCCTTGTCATTGTGCAATTGATCTTTTAAGACATCAATAGATTCAAATTTTTCTTCGGCTCTTAAATAGGATACAAATTCTATCTCTATTATTTGTCCATAGATGTCTTCATCAAAGTCGAAGATGTTAACTTCAATGCGCAGCAATTTTACATCCGTTACGGTAGGATTATATCCTATACTAAGCATGCCTTTATATTGCTCACTATTCCAGTTTACCCTCACTGCATAAATGCCTCTTCCGGGAATCAGTTGTTCTGCATTGTCTGGATGAATATTAGCAGTAGGGTAACCTATCGTTCTTCCTAATTTATTGCCATGTATTACGGTACCTGCGAAACTATAAAAACGTCCAAGCATATGTGAAGCCTCTTTTACGTGGCCTTCTGTAAGAGCGCGCCGTATTTTTGTAGAGCTAACGGTTGCTTCATCAATCAGTTGGGCAGATATCTCCAAAATTTCATATTGATATTGAGATGCGTATTTTTTTAAGAGATCTATATTCCCTTTTCTATCATGTCCAAAGTGATGGTCGTATCCAATGATAATAGTATGCGGATGAAAAAGCTTCACAAGAAAATTTTCGATATAATCCTGTGCTGAAAGATTGGAAAACTCTTTTGTAAACGGTGCGACAACTACATGTTGGATTCCTGCCTCAGTTATTAATTCGATTTTTTTATCGAGAGGAGTAATTATTGCTAACGGCTGGTCTGGAAATAATAATTTCCTCGGATGGGGTTCGAATGTTATTAAAACACTTTCTCCTCCCACTTCTTTTGCATGCTCTACCACTTCATGTAAAATGGCTTCATGGCCCAGGTGCACTCCATCGAATGTACCTATGGTCAATACTGCATTATGAAAGCGTGGTAAATTTTCTATATCAAAAAATACTGCCATTAGATTCGGAGCCGCAAAGGTATGGATACCGTGTATAAAAATATTTTATTTTATTGCCATCAAAGCTTCGTAAAATTTATACACATCTTCGAACGTATTGTATAATGGCACAGCGGCTATGCGTATTACATTTGGTTCACGCCAGTCAGCAACTATTCCATTTTCAGTGAGCTTTTCAAAAACTTCCTTGCCTCTTTCTTCAAAAAGTAAAGAAAGCTGGCACCCGCGTCTTTCAGGCTCTTCAGGGGTAATGATCTCAAATGGTAGGTGTGTAACTTGCTTCAATAAATATTCCATGTAGCCCGTAAGCTGTAAGCTTTTTTCACGCAGCGCATTCATTCCTGCTTTTTCAAAAATATCTAATGAAGAATTGTGGGCCACCATATTAAATACTGGTGCATTGCTCATTTGCCAGCTTGCTGCACCTTGCTGCGGCACAAATCCCTTTTCCATTTTAAAGCGGGTCTTCTCATCATTGCCCCACCAGCCACCTAAGCGGAACAATTTAGGATTATCGTCGTGGCTCTCATGCACAAATGCGCCTCCCACAGCACCAGGCCCTGAATTAAGATATTTATAAGAGCACCAGCACGCAAAATCCACGTTCCAGTCATGTAGCTGTAAAGGGACATTACCTATAGCATGTGCAAGGTCAAAACCAGCGTAGGCATCTACTTTATGTGCGGCTTTAGTGATGCTCTTTAAATCAAAATATTGGCCTGTATAGTAGTTTACTCCGCCTATCATCACCAGCGCCAGCTCATCATCAGCTTTTTCTATTGCATGAATGATATCGTCTTCTTCTATGCAATGCTTTCCCTTTTTAGGCTTTATCTCTATTATAGCATCTTCCGGTTCATAGCCATGCATGCGAACCTGTGTTTCAACAGCATATTGGTCTGACGGAAATGCACCGGCTTCCATCAGTATCTTATATCGTTTCTTCTTTGGTCTGTAAAAAGACATCATCAGGAGATGCAGATTTACGGTCAAAGAATTCATTGCAACAACTTCTTCTTTATTGGCGCCTACAATTTTTGCCAATCTTTCAGAAAAAATATGATGATAAGAAAACCACGCATTACGCGCATGAAAATGACCTTCTACTCCGTATTTCGCCCAATCTTCCAATTCTTTTTCCATTAGGTACTTCACGCTATTGGGCTGTAACCCCAATGAATTGCCGCAGAAATAATAAACGTCCTTTTCATTGTGTTGAGGAAATAAAAAACGATCACGAAAAGAAAAAAGAGGGTCTGTTTTATCCTGATCCTGTGCATATTCAAGAGTAGCTTCGTACGAGGAAGATTGCATATTGTGAATATTTTAGTCGCAAAATTATCTTTCTATTTTTAAATTCGCCCTCCAATTAGTGCTAATTGGCACAATTTATTTTGTAATAAGTTTTAAAAATCCATTTATCATGAAAAAAGTCTTTTCATTTTTATTTATTGTATTAATGATTTTTTGCTTTTCGCCATCTGTCTTTGCACAGGGAAGAGGTGATATTGCGTTAGGATTACGTTTTACACCTGATGGTGGCGGTTTTACCGGGAAATTCTTTTTGGATCAGAATTTTGCTATAGAGGCACAGTTGAATGCAGGTGGCTTGTTTGATGGAACAAGCGTTAGTGCGGTAGGCCTGATAGAATATAATATAGTATTACCGCAGCCTGAGTGGCGGATATTTTTCGGAGGTGGCATTCATTTTGGCGTTTGGGACCGTTATGATGATAACAGTAATCAGGGGATTTTTGGTATAGATGGTATTGGAGGCGTTTCTTATACATTTAAAAAAGTACCGATTGAATTATCGGCTGATTTTAAGCCTGCTATTAATTTTGTTAGCGATGTAGCTTTCTTTCCCCACAATATTATAGGGGTTGCAGGTCGCTTTTATATACCTCATGCTAAAAGAAAGTGATACAAATAAAGTTTTGGAACGATTTTAGTCACTATTTGATATACGTGTAAATATCTTTAACCAAATTTAACGCCGGTATTCTTGCCGGCGTTTTGTATTTTGTAATTTTCAAATACTATTTTTGATTTAAAATATTCTGTAAATGAGAAACTTATTGATAATTCTTGGTGTTTTGCTGGTAATAGTATTGGTCGGAGGATGCAGTTATAATAAAATGGTTACAAACAGGGCTGAGGTTGATGAAAAATGGGCTGAGGTGCAGAGTGCTTACCAGCGCCGTGCCGACCTTATTCCTAACCTTGTTGCCACAGTAAAAGGCGTAGCAAACTTTGAACAATCAACCCTCACGCAAGTAATAGAAGCAAGAGCAAAGGCTACTTCACTTAATGTAAATGCTTCTGATCTGACACCCGATAAATTGCACCAGATACAGCAGTCTCAAAGCCAATTAGGTTCTGCATTGGGTCGCTTGCTGGTAGTTTCCGAACAATATCCTCAACTTCGTGCTACCGAAAGTTTCCGGGCATTACAGGATCAGTTGGAAGGAACAGAAAATAGAATAAAAGTGGCTCGTGATAATTACAATGTGGCTGTAAAAGCATACGATGTCTATATAAGCTCTTTTCCGCAAAACATGATTTCAGGTATGTTTGGATTTACCAAAAGACCATGGTTCGAAGCTGATGAGGGTGCACAAAAGGCTCCGGCTGTAAAATTCTAATAGAAGATAATATGCTTTTCTGGAAAAAGAGACCAATGCTCGATAATGATGCGCAACAGCGCATAGTGGCTGCTATTAAAGAAGCAGAAAGTAGTACTTCGGGTGAAGTACGGGTTTTTATAGAGCATAACTGCACTTATATGGATGCAATGCACAGAGCTATGGAAGTATTTGCTAAGCTTGAGATGCATAAAACTGAAAAACGGAACGCAGTATTGGTCTATCTGGCGCTTACAGACAGGCAATTTGCAATTTTTGGAGATGCGGATATTTATGGGAAAGTGGGAGGGCAGCATTTTTGGGACAAAGCAGCAGAATCACTAAAAGCCCATCTTCGGGATAACCATGTTACAGAAGGCTTGGTCAGTTGCATTCATGAGTTGGGAAAGGCTTTATCTGAACATTTCCCACACGATCCCGGAATTAAGAAAAATGAATTGCCTGACGAAATAGTATTTGGAAAATGACAAAAACAAAATATTTCCTTCATTGCCTTGCAAGCATTCTTTTGCTTCTCTTTATACATCTGAATGCTTTTGCAGGGGATAATGATTTTCCATCCAAACCTAACCCTCCGCGATTGGTAAATGATTTTGGTCATTTCCTCACTGATGCAGAAGCAGCACAATTGGAGGCAAAGCTGGAGGACTATAATAAAACTTCTTCTACAGAAATAACTATTGTTACTATCACCAGCCTCGGTGACTATGATGTATCAGACTATGCTATAAAGCTTGGTAATCTTTGGGGTATAGGTAAAAAAGGTAAGGACAACGGTGTAATGGTGTTAGCCTCAATGAATGAGCATAAAGTAAATATATCTACAGGTAAAGGTCTTGAGGGGGCATTAACAGATGCAATGTGTGGTCGCATTATTCGTAATGAAATAGTACCTGCATTTAAGCAGGGAAGCTACTTTGACGGATTTTCTAAAGGGGCTGATGCCATAATTGCTGCGACCAAAGGGGAATATAAGGCAGATGATAATGGCAATAGTGGCCGCTCCATACCTGCATGGGTTATTATATTATTGATTGGTGTAGTTTATTTTATTTTATGGTTGATAAGTAAAATACGTGGCGGCGGCGGTACTTATATGAGTGGCCGTGGTTACGGAGGCTGGTGGATGGGTGGTGGTGGATTTGGCGGTGGAGGCGGTGGTTTCGGTGGTGGTGGAGGGGGCGGGTTTGGTGGCTTTGGTGGTGGTAGCTTCGGCGGCGGCGGTGCGAGCGGTAGCTGGTAATCGTTTATTCATTACAAGATATTTAATGTATTTTCTGTCCAACCAAATTTCCTTTTTTACTACCTTTGCCCCACTTTCACAATTATTCTCAATAAAATAATGTACGGGGAAGAGTCTATTAAAGCAAAATGGTATATGCTGTTATTAGCACGTATCAAAGACTATATACAGCTTTTGAAGCCCAATCTTAGCTTCATGGTTGTTTTTTCCAGTGTAATTGGCTACTTAATGGCTCCGGGCTCTTATTTTGCCTGGAAGCAGGTTTTAGTACTTTTTTTAGGTGGCATGCTTGTTACAGGCGGTGCCAATACTATCAATCAGATTATCGAGCGTTATAGCGATGCCCTGATGAAACGCACTATGCAGCGCCCAATGCCTGATGGCCGTATGGGGCATATAGAAGCATGGATATTTGCTATTTTTTGTGGCCTTTCCGGAACATTGCTCTTAGGGCTTTTTTTCAACCCCTTGGCAGGATTACTTAGCCTCATATCATTATTGCTATATGCATTTGCATATACTCCAATGAAAAAGGTGCATCCTATAGCTGTGTTTATCGGAGCTATACCGGGAGCGTTACCGCCGCTTATCGGATGGGTAGCTGCAACCGGCAGTTTTGGGATGGGTGGCTGGATACTTTTTTTAATTCAGTTCTTTTGGCAATTTCCTCATTTTTGGGCTATTGCATGGGTTGGCTACGACGATTACAGCAGGGCAGGTATACGCATGTTGCCTTCTCGCGAAAAGAATACACGCTTCACTGGATTACAATGTATGTTCTATAGCCTGGTGTTGATTCCATTGGCAATAATGCCTAGAACAGTTGGCCTGAGCGGTAATATTGGTATGTGGGTTTGTATAGGATGTGGTATCTTTTATTTTATTACTTCAGTAGTATTTTATCTTAATAACGATCATAAATCAGCAAAGCGGGTAATGTTTTCTTCTTTTATTTACCTGCCAACAGTGTTACTTGCATTGTTATTTGATAAAATGTAAAATTTTAAAAGATGGAAAGAGCTATGCAGTCGTCTGGCACACAAAGGAAAAAAATTCATCCGCATAAGTTTGCCATGTGGATGGCAATGGGGAGCATCACTATGATGTTTGCCGGATTTACAAGTGCCTACATTGTTCGCGAAGCTCAGGGTAATTGGGTATATTATAAGTTGCCTTTCATTTTTTGGATTTCAACCATTTTGATTGTTTTAAGTAGTGCTACAATGATTTTTGGCTTGCGCGCATTCAAAAATCGCATGATGCCAAGATACCGGATACTTATTACTACTACATTGTTGCTTGGAATATGTTTTGCAGTTTGTCAGTTTATTGGTTTTAACCAGCTATATGCCAACAATATAAAAGTGAGCGGTAATCCTAGTGGATCATTTCTGTTCATTATAGTTGGCTTGCATGTGTTACATGTGTTGGGTGGTATTATTGCATTATTAATTGTATTTTTCAGGGCCTTTAGAACACGCGTAAAGGTCTACAATACAACAGGGCTGGAGGTTGTCGCAACCTATTGGCACTTCGTTGATATATTGTGGATATATTTATTTGTATTCTTTCTGGCAAATCAATAAAAATGTTTCGAAATTCGCACCCGATTCACAACATCGAAATTTTAAATTAATCTATGTCACAAGTTACAACTTCAACAGCACCGGAACCAAAATTATGGGGTGGGGGACGATCTCCATTCAACGTGAGTTATGGGAAAATGATGATGTGGTTTTTCCTTTTGTCCGATACTTTTACATTCGGCGCTTTATTGATTTCTTACGGTACCACTCGTTTTTTCAGTGCAGTATGGCCTGATCCTAACCAGGTATTCAGCACTTTTCCTTTTATGGGCGAAACATATTTGCCCCTGTTGTTTGTGAGCTTGATGACCTTTATTTTGATTATGAGTTCTGTAACAATGGTTTTGGCAGTGCATGCAGGCCATTACGGAGATCGTAAAAACGTTATTTACTGGCTGCTGTGGACTATCGTTGGTGGTATCTGCTTCCTTGCCTGCCAGACATGGGAATGGACACATCTTCATCACGAAGGTGGCTGGTGGGGTTCTTTTACTGATCCAAATACACCGATCAGTGCTTTTGCCCATTTCTTTAATCATCATAAAGAATCTGTAATGGCTGTTTTGCCTACTCATGGCGCGCAGGCTATTCACGATTTCTTTAATTACTTCTTTACTATCACAGGTTTCCACGGTTGTCACGTATTTTCAGGAGTTTGCTTCAATATCGTTATATTGATAAACGCCGTTAATGGTACCTACGACCGCAGAGGCCATTATGAAATGGTTGAAAAAGTTGGGCTTTATTGGCACTTTGTGGATCTTGTTTGGGTATTTGTATTCACTTGCTTCTATTTGTTGTAATCATAAACGTTCACTGCAAACAATTATATTAAATGTCATCAACACATCATCATAACGCCGATCAGATACAACATTTATACGAAGGTGATCAATCTAAATTGTATTCCGGCGTCATGCAGCATCACGCTGATGTATCTTCACCGGAAAGCAAAAGCCAGGTAAAAAAGATCTGGAAAATATTCTGGGTACTACTTGTTGTAACTATTATCGAAGTGATACTGGGTATGTTCTTTAGCCATCAGATGCCTAAAGGATTAGTAGCATTTTTCTTCTTGTCTCTTACATTGTTTAAGGCAGCGTGCATTGTCTCTGTATTTATGCACCTGGGCGATGAGTTGAGAAATTTCCTTATCACGATCATGATCCCTCTTACATTATTTGTTTGGTTTATTATAGCGTTTCTATCCGATGGATTCTTCTGGCTGCACATGAATAGTATCTCTCCTGTGCGCTAATGAGAATTTGATTTTAATAATGAAAAAGAGAATTTCAAAGACAAGATTTATAGGAGGTTTGGCGGTAGCACTTTTGCTACCGCTATCTTTTTTTGCTGTATTCAAATATCTTTCTAAGGGTTCATTGCACATGCCGCATTATTATGTGGTGGATCATGTAGACACTGAATCAGTAGAAGGGAAAATGCAGTTGGATACGTTTTATCATCAGGTAGCTGATATTACACTAACCAACCAATTAGGCAAGAAAGTTTCTATTAATAATGATTTGAAAGGTAAGATCGTTGTAATTGATTTCTTCTTTACTGATTGCCCAACCATTTGTCCGCGCCTTACTCGCAACATGACATTACTGCAAAGGGCATTTAAAAAAAATGACTCCATCTGTCATTTAATATCAATAACGGTAAACCCGGAACGGGACTCTTTCCCTGTTTTGCGTGCATATGCTGATCGCTTTGGTGTAAATCATGATCACTGGTGGTTTTTGACAGGGGATAAAAAAGCAATTTATAATTATGCACGGAATGAGCTGTTTGTATCCGTACAGCCTGGAGATGGTGGCCCCGATGATTTTATTCATACCGAAAAGGTGGTAGTGCTGGATAAAGACAGGTATATCAGGGGATATTATGATGGCCTTGACAGTGCTGCGTTAGCACATTGTGCAGATGATATAATATTACTTTCACTGGAAAATAAGCATAATAAAAAGAAGCGATAGGCAGTTATTTTATTATTTCAGGATCTATTTTTAATACTTATGTTAGCTCCGATAATCAAAAAGAATGATAAGCAGGCAAGGGTATTGATACTTACTGTTTCATTTGTAGTGTTTGCTGCGGTGGTGGTACTCTCAAAATTTAAGCTTACTGCACATTTAGGTTTTGATGTTCACATTTTTGCATTATTTAATGCTATTATCAATTCTATAGTATCTGTGTTATTAATTGCAGCATTAATTGCTATAAAAAGCAAATTATATGTAGTCCATAAAAATCTAATGATTACAGCTATTATATTATCTGTATTATTCCTTATCTCATATATCGCCCACCATTTACTGGCTGGTGAAACTACCTTTAAGGGGACTGGGAACATCCGCTATTTTTATTATTTTATTCTTGCTACTCATATTCTACTTGCCACAATAATTTTACCCTTTATTTTATTTACGGCATATAGGGCGCTTACAGGGGAATTTAATAGACATAAAAAACTGGCAAGATATACTTGGCCGTTATGGCTATATGTTAGCATAACAGGAGTTTTAGTTTATCTTCTCATTTCTCCATATTATATACCACAGTATTGAATAGCATTAATTCCTTTTTGCCTAAGCTGATGAATTTTTTATAATTTTGCTTTATGAAAAGGCGGTTGCTGATTGTATTGTTTCTTGTGGCGATGGCTCCAGCCGTGTGGGGACAGGGTTGTGCAATTTGCACCAAAACAGCTGCAGGCTTAGGTGAAAAAAGCGCAAGGGGATTGAATAGTGGCATTTTATACCTTGCTTTCCTGCCTTTAGGTATTATTGGTACAGTTGGCTTTATTTGGTGGAAATACAATAAGAGTACGGAATAATACAAAAAATATAAAGACCTTTTTTAATTTTAGATTAGCTTTAAAAATAATCTATGAGAAAAAGTCTTTTGATATTAATATTCCCGCTTAGCATAATCCTTTTTACTTCATGCAGACAGGTTAGCGTAAGAGGCCATGGTAAAGAAGGAACTGATCTCCGCAATCTAACGCAATTTACTTCTATTGAAATCGATGCTCCTGTTGACGCAACTATAGATATTCAAGCAGGCGCCCAGAATAGTATTGAATTGTCTGGTTATCAAAATCTTATTAATTATATAAAAACGGAGATAAAAGGTGGTGTGCTACATATCTATACAACAGACGATATATATTTTAGCACCAATACGAATGTACAGGCACACGTCATTACAAATTCACTAAATTCAATATCCATTTCCGGCGCATCAGACGCAATTGTGCATGGCAATGCTACCGGCTCTGAATTTAATGTTGAAGTATCGGGAGCGGCCAAAGTAGTTCTTGATACAGTGAATGTGCAGAAATTTTCTTCTGATGTATCAGGAGTGGCTAAGATAGACATCAAGGCCGGCAAAGCCCAAACCGCTGAATATGAAGTGTCTGGCGATGGAAACATAAATGCGTTTAATCTCCAGTGTGACGATGTTACAGCCGATATTTCAGGCACAGGAAAGGTTGAGGTAAATGCGCAACAGAAATTAACTACAGAAATAAGTGGTGCCGGTGCAGTACGTTATAAAGGCCATCCATCACTAAATTCTCAAACCAGTGGCGCAGGTAGTGTATCCGATGCTAATTAATTTACCATATTATTGGCAAAATATTTGCTATTTTGAATAATAAAGGAAAAGTATGCTTTCAAAACACTTATTAAGAGTAGTTTTTCTTGCCACGATCATTTTATTTGTTAAGACCTATGCCCTGGCGCAAACCGACCAGATAGAACATATTTGGTATAATCAGGAAAAAACCGCTAAGATACAGGTGTATAAGGCTACAGATGGCAAATATTATGGTAAGATCATTTGGCTGAAGATTCCCGATGTAGATGGGAAAGTTAAAGTAGATATTAACAATCCTGATAAAAAGAAGCGTAATGAGCCATTGCTTGGGCTATTAATTTTAAAAGGGCTAAAAAAGGAAAATAATACAGAATATGAAGATGGAACCATCTACGATCCTAAAAATGGTAAAACGTATAGCTGCAACGCAAATTATAAGGGTAACATTTTGAATCTTCGTGGATATTATGGCTTTTCATGGATAGGAAGAACTACCACATGGACAAGAGCAGATAATTAAATAGAAATTCTTTCAGATAACTCTAATAATAAGTCCCTTTTATGAGGTAGTTTCTGACGTATTCTTTTACACCTTCTTCTAATGAATAAAAAGGTTTGTCATAGCCCGCCTTGCGGATTTTCGACATGTCTGCTTCGGTAAAATATTGATACTTGTCTCTGATATCTTCAGGAGTATCTATAAACTCAATATTCTCCGGTAATTCAAGTGAAATAAATATAGCCTTTACAAGGTCTTTAAAAGTTCTTGCATTACCTGTACCTATATTATATAAGCCATTTGCAGGGCGATTTTGCATTAGCCATACACACATGCTTACCACATCCTGCACATAGATAAAGTCGCGCATTTGCTCACCATCTTTATACTTAGGGTTGTGTGAGCGAAACAGTTTTACTTTACCATTACTTTTTATCTGGTTATAAGCATGGAAAATTACTGATGCCATGCGCTCTTTATGATATTCGTTGGGACCATATACATTAAAGAACTTAACACCTGCCCAAAATGGAGGCATTTGCTTTTGTTCCAATGCCCATATATCAAATTCATTTTTGGAACGACCATACGGGTTTAATGGTTGTAGCTTACTCGCTATATCATGGTCATCTTTATAGCCAAGCTCCCCATTCCCATAAGTAGCAGCAGATGAAGCATACACTAAAGGAATATTTTCCTTTATGCACAATTCCCATACCTTTTTCGAATAATCAAGATTCCATTTTTTATGCACACTGTAATCCATTTCTGTAGTATCAGTGCGGGCCCCAAGATGGAAGATATATTTTATTACACCGGGATGATTATCACACCATTCAAAGAATTGTTCACGATGTATCTTATGTAGGAATTTTTTACCGCTAAGGTTATTTATTTTTTTCTCAACTGAGAAATCGTCGACTAACACCAATTGGGTAAACCCCAATTGATTAAGATATCCCGTAAGATAACTGCCTATAAACCCTGCAGCCCCGGTTATAACTACTACATCGTCAGAATACATTTCCCTGTATTTCCGGATTAATGTTGATTCCCATGTATAGTATCGGCTATTGCGCTGCTTTTAGCAGTGTTGCCTATTGGCTCGCCTTGTCCTTTTTCACCTGCTAATGTTTGGCTGGACGTTGCCTGCATAGGTGATTCAACTGGCTTAGGCACATCAGATATTTTATTGCCTTCACCGTTGTCGTTGCTCATTATATTGACATAGTTAAGCGCAGCTATAAAAAAGCCAACGATTATAACTACAAACCAGAATGATGACCGGAATGAAAGTATGGATTTTCTCTCTTGAGGAGTGCCTGGTTCAGAATGATGATGTGTTTCTTGTGTCATTAATCAGCTAAATTTAAATAACAGCGCAAAAGTAAATTTTTACCTTCACTTATCTATGTCTTCCCACAAAAAATTAGAATGATAGATTATCTTTTTATGAAGAAAATACCATATATCTACTTTTTAAGAGTGGGAGGTTCCATTACAGTGCCACAATTTTTGCATGTCCTTTTATTTACATCTGAATAAAACCGTTCCATAATCGGTGGCAATTGTGTTACAATATCTGTGACTACCTGGTATTCTTCGTATAATTTTTCGTGGCAATTTTCACAAAACCATAAAAACCCATCCAGTTCTGTTTCTTTACGGATACGTTCTACTACAAGCCCGACAGTATTTTCTTTACGCTGTGGTGAATGGGGTATCCTGGCCGGCAATAAAAACATTTCTCCCTCTTTTATAGGGATGTCTACTATTTTCCCGTCTTCCTGTATGCGCACTACGATATCTCCTTCAAGTTGATAGAATAATTCCTCACCTTCATCATAATGAAAGTCTTTTCGGCTATTTGGCCCTCCCACGATCATAATAATAAAGTCACCTGATTCTGTATATACAGATAGGTTTCCCACTGGTGGTTTAAGTAAATGGCGATGTTCTTCGATCCATTGATGCAAATTAAAAGGACGTTTTACCGGCATAGAAAATTATTTTATTAATGAGAAAGGGGATTATTTTAAAACTTTCATTTTCACTGTCTCTATTCTTGTATCACTAACCAGCAGTATATCAAACTCATATTTGTCTATAATGATGCGCTCCTTCAGCTTGGGTATTGTCTCATGTTCAGAAATAATATACCCTGATAACGTTTCTGATTTATCTGTCGGGAAAGTAAATCCATACTTTTCGTTAAGGTAATCCAATTCCAACCTGCCGGATAAAACGAATTCATTTTCAGAGATTTGTTTTTCCACATATTCCTGTACATCATACTCATCATTAATGTCTCCAAATATCTCTTCCAGCACATCTTCCATTGTTACTATGCCTGCTGTGCCTCCAAACTCATCTATTACCCATGCAATGCTTTTCCTTTCTTTGGTAAATCTATTCATCAGGTCAACTGCGCTCATAGCTTCCGGTACAGCTGTTATTGTGTGTAATACTTCTTTAATATTTTGCGGATGGCGATTAAGATCCAGGTGGTGTACATAACCTAGTATATTATCAATAGTATCCTCGTAGATAATGATCTTTGACAGTTGGGTATCTATAAACTTCTGGCGTACATCAGGTATGGGTGTATCTACCTCTACAGCTTCTACTTCATTTCTCGGTACCATACACTTGCGGATCCTTACATTCACAAGATAAAGGGCATTTTCAAAAAGCTCAGTGTTCACATCATTATTCTCACTTTCATGTCCATGAAGAGTTTGTTTTACAAAAACTTCCAGATCTACCCGGTTAAAGACTTGTCTGTTATCCTTTATGCGTACATTAAAGAGATATTTTAAAATAAATTCAGAGATGGCGACAAATAGTTTAGCAAATGGATATAGCAGGTAGTACATCAGCATCATTGGTAAGCTGAAAAAGCTCAATACCTGTTCTGCTTTCGAGCGGAAAATAGCTTTTGGCAAAAATTCAGCAAAGATCAATATTACTACGGTCGCGATAAACGTATCAAATATAAGGCGTGCATATTCCGAATTGAGTGGTGCGGGTAGCTTATCCATTATCGGATCAGTAAGCCTCGTCATTAGCAATCCATATACTACAAGTAATACATTCACACCCACCAGGCTGGTGCCAATAAATTCAGCAGGATTCTCCATAAAGCGGGCAAGGATACGCCCGGTGAACGTACCCTGCTTTTTGCGAAGCTCTATATTTAGTTTGTTGGCAGAAATAAAAGCTATCTCAGTTCCTGCAAAAAAACCTATCAGCAGTACACATACAACTATATACAACAGCAGGTGAGTCATATCCATATAGACAAAAATAATAAAAATCTAATGTACCTCAGTTAGTTAGTAAAATGATAATTGAGAGCTATGCCACCTATTTGGAATCATCATGTATAAAATACTCAACCACATCCACTAATTCTTCTGTAGCGTCATCAAGGTTTTCGTTAATTACAACGCAATCAAACTGAGGTGCGAACGAAAGCTCAAATACTGCTTTTGTTACCCGCTCTTCCAATGTTTGCACGGTTTCTGTTCCGCGTTTTACTAATCGGTCG
The DNA here is from genome assembly GCA_035606335.1 of Flavipsychrobacter sp. GTDB lineage: Bacteria > Bacteroidota > Bacteroidia > Chitinophagales > Chitinophagaceae > DATNFP01. The sequence continues at coordinate 24,679 of DATNFP010000137.1, forward strand.
CGCAATTCTTCAATGGAAGGAGCCTCTATAAAAATTGAAAACGATTGTTTGGGATATTTTTCCTGTATTGCCAGTGCGCCATTTACATCAATATCTATCAATGGGTATTTCCCTTCATCCCAGATGCGCTGCATTTCAGATTTCAGAGTGCCATAATACTTGCCTGTATATACCATCTCCCATTCTACAAAAGCATCTTCTTCAATTAATTTTTTAAATGTTGCTTCATCGTAGAAATAATAATCTTTACCGTTTTGCTCACCCGGCCGGGGTTTGCGTGTGCAGGCAGAAATCGAAAATGCAAGTTCGGGGCATGCCGTTAAAAGCCGTTTAACTAATGTAGTTTTACCGGAACCCGATGGAGCGGTGATGATAATGATTTTATGCGAACTAAGCATCGGCCTAATTGTGCGAATTAACGCAAATTATTTTGTCTTTTTGAAACAATGAGGAATAAAAAATAAAGGGATGCAATTGCATCCCTTTATGAAAATTATTTTAAAGTATTTTATCTAACAGTAAGTTTCAAAGGCCTGCAGCAAATTAGCAGCGATCATTTGTGCCGGACGTCCTTCTATCATATGGCGTTCGATCATATGCACCACTTTGCCATCTTTTAGCAATGCAATGGACGGAGAAGAGGGAGGATAAGGCAATAAATGTGAGCGGGCTTGTTTCACAGCATCAATATCATAGCCTGCAAAACTTGTTACAAGATGATTGGGCTTTTTGCTGGTATTTCTCAAAGCCATCACCACACCGGGACGGGCAGTACCTGCTGAGCAACCGCATACCGAGTTTATGAAAAGAAGGGTAGTGCCGGATGCTTTTATAGCATTATCCACTTCCTGGGGAGTTAACAATTCCTGAAAGCCATTATTGGTAAGTTCGGCTTTCATCGGAGACACTAATTCAGTAGGATACATTATTATAATATTTGTCTGCAAATTTACATTTTATAACACTCACAGTCCAAATAGATTGATAAGTAAAATCAATCATTGCATCAATTCATTTAATTTTGGAGCTTTACGCCCCAACTGAATACATTTTAATGAGAAAAATATTTCTATTTATTGGCTTGTCATTGTTGTTCGTTTCCTGTAAAAACAACTCGAAAAATATAATACTGAGAGGAGGAAACAAAGATCTGGATGGTATCCTTACTAACTACTGGGAGCAAAGAATGCAGCTTTTCCCTCTCGAGGCTACGGCAAATGGTTATAACAGATATAATGATAAATTGACTATTACCATTTCCTCAAGTTTCCGGGATAGTCTCAGAGGCTTTTATCGAAAATACATCGGGCAATTATCGGCCATTGATAGCAGCAAACTGGATGCGGAGCACAAAATTAGTTTTCGTTTATTCAGATACGAGCTGGGAATGGATTTGGAGGAATTAAGATTTCCCACTAATCTGATGCCTATTAATCAGTTTTGGTCATTTACTCTGGACTTACCACAGTTAGGCTCAGGACAGGGGAACCAGCCATTTAAAAGCGTCAAGGACTATAATGATTTTTTAAAGCGTCTTTCGGTTTTCCCGGCATGGACTGATACTGCTATTTTTAACATGCGGCAGGGCATTAAGCAAAAGTGGGTACTTCCTCGCATTCTGGCTGAAAAAGTATTGCCACAGCTGAAAGCCATGATAGTAAAAAATACAAAAGAAAGCATTTTCTATGCGCCCATTACAAGAATGCCTGATAGTTTTTCTGCTGATAATAAGAAAAAGCTTACAGAAAAGTATATTAATGCCATAGACAGCATTGTTATTCCCTGCTATACCAGGTTATACGATTTCTTTGAAAAAGAATATTTGCCTGCTACTCGCAGTAGTACAGGCATAGATTCAATCCCTGGTGGTGACGAATATTATACTTATTGTGTTCGTTATTGGACAACAACACAATTAACGCCGGATAGCATTTATCAGATAGGTCTTAATGAAGTAGCACGGATCGAAGCCGAAATGAATAAAGTAAAAGATGAAGTAGGTTACAAGGGCAGCTTAAAGCAGTTTTTCACTTACCTTAATACAGACCGCCATTTTTATCCGTTTACCACACCGCAACAGGTTATAGATAGTTTCTGGAATATTAAAAAACAAGAAGATCCTCAGCTAAAGCTTTTATTTAATCATACTCCTAAATCGGCATTTACGATCCGGCAGACAGAAGCATTCCGTGCCGCATCTGCAAGTGCGGAGTATAATCCTCCTTCTGCCGATGGTTCACGCCCTGGTATTTTTTATGTTCCCATTCTTGATGCTAAAAAATATAATGCTGTAGGTATGGAAACATTATTTCTGCATGAAGCTATTCCCGGTCATCATTACCAGATTTCTATTCAGCAGGAAAATAAAAAATTACCCGAGTTCCGCCGCTTCCTTTGGTATGGTGCTTATGGCGAAGGCTGGGCATTGTATTCAGAGTCGTTGGGAAAAGAATTAGGCTTGTATAAAAATCCTTATCAGTATTTCGGACATTTAAGCGATGCTATACATCGTGCCATCCGCTTGGTTGTAGACGTTGGGATGCATCATAAAGGCATGACTCGTGAGCAGGCAATTCAGTATATGATGTCGCATGAGCGCATTACAGAGCCTGAGGCTACCGCTGAAATAGAAAGATACATGGCTATTCCGGGACAGGCACTGTCTTATAAGATCGGTCAATTGACAATTTCAGGCGAACGTCAGAAATATGAACAGCAATTAGGCAAAAAATTCAAACTGGCATCTTTTCATGACGAGGTGTTGAAAGATGGATGTTTGCCGTTAAATATATTGCAGGAGAAATTAGCTACCTGGGCAAAAAAACAGTAATTCAATGACACATTTACGTATAGCAGCAAGAAGTTACATAGACTCCCTTATTAATAAACGCCCCAACGAAACAAAATTAGGGGAACAGGTAAATGCTATACATAATAATGAAAACTGGGAAGAAGAATTAATAGAAAGCGCTGCTAAATACGTATTGCTTGGCATTCCGGAAGATATAGGAGTACGTGCCAATTATGGACTTGGAGGGACAAATACGCTATGGGAACCTGCCCTTAAAGCAATACTAAACGTGCAAAATACAAATGCCCTGGATGGCGCATCAATTCTCTTACTTGGTGATTTCGATTTCAGGGATCTTATGCAGCAGTCGTTGAAGATGGATGTCATGCAGTTACGGGAACTCGTTGCAAAAATTGATGAAGAAGTAGCTCCGGTTATTGAGAAAATAGTAGCGGCACGCAAAATACCCATAATAATAGGCGGCGGCCATAATAATGCTTATCCGCTATTACAAGGATTATCAATGGCAAAAAATGGATCTGTAAACTGTATTAATCTGGATGCCCATAGCGATTTTCGTATAATGGAAGGTAGGCATAGCGGGAATGGGTTTCATTATGCAAAGCAAAGGGGATATTTGAATAGATATACAGTAATAGGGTTGCATCAAAACTATAATGCTCAAAATATCATCGACCAGTTTGTAATAGATATCGACTTGTTGCACTTCTTCTATGAAGATATTTTCCTCCACCATAAATATAGCTTCGACGATTGCGTAAAAGCAGCAATTACTCATACATCTGGTCGTTCTACAGGCATTGAATTAGACTTGGATTGCATTGAGCATACATTATCAAGTGCAGCTACGCCATGCGGTATTACATCTTTGCAGGCCCGTCAATATATAACCACCTGTGCCAATTCAGTTGATGCAGCATACTTACATATACCTGAAGGTGCTGTGCATTTGCGTAACGGTAAGGAAGATACTTACACTGCAAAACTCGTTGCTTATTTGGTAACAGATTTTATCAGGGCAAATAATGTTTTATAATACATTCAATAGGATTGTTTCCTATCATTCAGTTATGTCTAAGTTTAAGATTTTTGCTTTTATCATATTGCTATTAATGTTGCAGGCCTGCAAATCCGGATTTTCAA
>DATNFP010000138.1:0-19124 GCA_035606335.1 Flavipsychrobacter sp.
TAGTACTACAAAAAGAAGAGGGTGTGGTTGTGGTGCTAATATAAACGGAGTATATGACAGACACCCGGTAAAAAGAAGAGCTAATTAAAACCATTAGTTATGTGGAGCGGACAAAATAAAGTGTGGTTGCATTATATAAAAGATATAATAGCTGCAGATGTTTATTCCGCAGTGTTTTTAGCATCCTTTTTGCGCCACTCTGCAATACATAAAACGTATATACCAAGTCTCGAAGTGATAGACTTGCAGAAATATAAAGTTCACAAACAACCGGCTAAGGTGCGTCAAGCCCTTAAAGAGCGTATTCACATTCCCTTTGTATTTGTAGTAGGAAAGAATTAAAGATCCTTAGATTAACGATCAGGTTATCCCGCGCACCTAAGTTTCAGGCCGCGGGATACTTTTTTAAGACATCGGATCTACATCAAATAATACCTGTAGATTTGTAAAGCCTTTTTGTGCTGTTATATATTGCCTTTGTTCTTTTGCAAATTGTTTTACGGTTTCGAGCAGCTTGGTATCACGCGGGCATTTTATCCAAACTTCCTGTATGAAGAAATTCCTTACACGCGATACAATAGCGGGCACAGGCCCCTGAACTACAATCCCCTCTATTTGTTTCAGGGCATCGGCCATCAATGCTGCCCCTGCAATTGCTTTCTGCTCCTCTTTGTGCTTAAAAGCTATTTTTATTAACCTGGTGTAGGGCGGATAAGCAAAATGTTCCCGATACATTATTTCGTTTTCATAAAATCGCTGCACATCATGATTTTCCACCATCTGCAATACAGGATGCTGTAAATTATATGCTTGTATCAATACCCTGCCTTCGCCATCAGCACGGCCAGCGCGGCCACTTACCTGTTCCATTAGCTGAAATGCACGCTCATTTACCCTAAAATCAGGATAGCTCAAAAGACTATCAGCACTCAATATTCCGACTAATGCTATAGGTGCAAAATCAAGCCCCTTCACTACCATTTGCGTCCCAACGAGAATATCTATTTTTTGTTTTTCTATTTGCTCTATTAATAACGACAAACTTTGTTTGCCTCTCATGCTATCTACATCCATACGAGCAACACGGGTATTGGGAAATAGCTTTTGTACTTCTTCCTCTATCTTCTCTGTGCCAAAGCTTTTACTTATCAACCTGTTGCTACCACAAGAAGGGCACATATGCACCACAGCAGCTTTCATTCCGCAATAATGGCAATGTAGTTTATCTGTGCTTTTGTGATAAGTAAGTGACACATCGCAATTCTTACAGTGAGGAACCCAGCCGCATACAGTGCATATCTGGAAAGGAGCATATCCGCGCCTGTTTTGAAAAAGTATTATTTGCTTTTTCTGTTGCAAGGCTGTTAGCATCGCCTGCTGTAGTTCCGGTGTAATTAATTTAATGCCTTGCTGCTTTACTGTATCTAATGATTTTGCATTGATAAGTTCTATGCGAGGCATCTGCACACCTTTATATCTTTCTTTTAAAGACACGTGAGCATATTTTTCCTGCTTCACATTGAACATGCTCTCAACAGATGGAGTGGCAGAACCCAGTATTACTTTTGCCCCATGCAGTGAGGCAAGATATATTGCTGCATCGCGCGCATTAAAACGTGGCGAGGGGTCTTTTTGTTTGTATGATGCGTCATGTTCTTCATCGGCAATGATCAACCCGAGATCATTATACGGGAGCCATAATGCAGAGCGTGGCCCGGCTATTATTTTATAGGTGCCATTTCTTACCTTCTCCCATATTTCCACTCTTTCATTATTACTGAATCGTGAGTGATATACACCAAGCTCTTCGCCAAAATAGGCATACAGCCGGCTTACAAGTTGTGTAGTGAGCGCTATTTCAGGTAATAAAAAAATTGCCTGTTTCCCTTGCTGCATGCATTCTTTTATTTTGTTTATATATAGCAAGGTCTTGCCACTTCCCGTAACGCCGTGCAACAACACCACATCTTTATCTTTCAGGCCTTTTTCTAATTCATTATAGGCGTTTGTTTGTGCTTCCGTAAGCTCAATCTCTTTTGCTTCCTGTTTGGATGTAAAATTGATACGGTCGACAGCTACCTCTTCAATGACAAATACCCCCTTATCCACCAGCGCTTTTATCTGTGTTGCTGAGGCACTCGTCCTTTCAAGGAGTTCATGTTGCCGCACCGCTCCGTTTTTTACAGACAACTCTACATAACCCATTAATAGCTCAAGCTGTTTGGGCGCCCGCTCCAACTGATTAAAGAGTGCCCCCATATTTTCATCACCCTTATGAGCATCAGCCAGTAATACTATTCTTTCCTTTTTAGGTTTGTATGCGGGCTCTAAAGAATCGTTAATGATCACTACCTGTTTTTCAAGCAGCTCATTTAATACACGAGTAAAATATCTTAGCCCGACTATTGCGCGTAGCTCACTTATGGTCAATTCTTTTCGCAATTCCAGCGCTTCTGCCGCCAGGTACGCTTCATCGCTCCATTCGTATATTGCGTCTTTATTTTCGGGTGCCCATTCCAATCTTGTTTCACCCATTAGTTTCAGATGTGCAGGTAATGCTGCTTGCATTACTTCACCGGGTGCAGCCATATAGTATCGTGTGATCCAATGCCAGAATTGCAACTGTTTTTTATCTACTACAGGCTCTTCGTCTATAATGCTTTTTATGAGCTTTACTTCATACGTCTCCGGTTTTTCATTATGCAACCTTTCCACTACTCCTGCGTATTGCTTATTTTTTCCCAACGACACCTCCACTCTCATCCCCGGACGCAATAATTCCTGCAACTCGTATGGTATGCCATAAGTAAGTAATTGAGGCAAATTCAACGGTAGGATAACATCAGCAAAACGATATGAAGTATGTATACTATCTCCCAAGAGCGAAGGCATAACGCAAGTTACTTTAATTAGCCCAGTGATATACGTGCAACATATCAACATGAATTAAATACTCGTATAAGTATTGCTTTATTAGATCATACTTATCAAGAGTACAAGGAAGGAAATGCAGAAATACAATAGTTTTGTTTAGCAATAACCAAAATATGTCCAGCCGGCTTGTTTCTTTTTTAAAATTGTTTCATGACATATCAGAACATGATGAGCAGCTTATAAACAATGCCTGGCAACCTTGCCAGTACGCAGAAGGCGATTACCTGTTCAAAGCAGGAAAAGTTTGTCGTGAAGTATTTTTTGTCTGCCAGGGTGTTATACGTGTGATGATAGTGAACGATGATGGCGATGAAGTAACCTATTTCTTTTTGAAAGAAAATCAATTTTGCTCCCTACTCAATAGCTTTAATAATAATCTTGTAGCTGAAGAAAATATCATAGCTGCATGTGATGTGCATGTGGTAGCTATCAGCAAAGAAGCGCTTGAAAAGCTGTATCATGAAATACCTTACCTACAGTCTTTGTTTACGCAGATAACACAGCAAGGCCTGCTGGATAAAATAACTTTAAGAAATTCATTTCTCGGAGTCGATTCTACTACCCGCTACAAACGCTTCCTGATACGCCAGCCTGATATTGCTCTGCGGGTTTCTATGAGCAGCATTGCTTCTTATCTATGTATCACACCACAATCTCTTAGCCGTATTAGAAAAAATCTAAAGTAGATTTTACTTTTTACCATTTGTTAAGTGTTAGCCGGAAATGCTACCTGAAATTTGTCCTCAAAATTTTTAAATCATGGACAATACAAAACAGGAAAATGGACCATTAGCAGGTAAAAAAGTAATAGTATTTGGCGGCAGTGCCGGCATCGGATTGGCGACAGCGAAAGCTGCAGCTCAGGAAGGAGCAGATGTAACTATCATATCAAGCAATCAGCAGCGGATAGATAAGGCACTCACCCAACTACCGGCAAATGCAAAAGGATTCGCAATAAATCTTACTGAAGAACAAGGCATAAAAGACTTCTTTGAGCAATCGGGTAATTTCGACCACCTGGTTTACACAGCAGGAGAACCCCTAAAGATCGTGAACCTGGCAGATGTAGCTATGCCGGATGCAAAGCAATATTTTGAAACGCGCTTCTGGGGCGCGATAACGACAGTGAAATACGCCACACCGAAAATAAACAAAGACGGTTCATTCGTAATGACAAGTGGCGCTGCAGGAATTAAGCCTGGCAAAGGATGGTCATTAGGGGCGAGCATGTGCAATGCCATGGTGGCCTTTAGCAAAGCTATGGCTATAGAGCTGGCACCAATAAGGGTAAATGTTGTGATACCAGGCATGGTAAAAACAGATTTGTGGTCTTCCTTTCCCGAAGCCGATAGAGAAGCAATGTTTGCACACGTAGCCAGTACATTGCCGGTGCAATATGTAGCAGGTCCTGAAGATATTGCTAAAACTTATCTGCACCTGATGCTACAATCTTATATGACAGGGCAAAGCATTGTTGTAGATGGCGGCTATTTATTGATGTAGTCTTCTATTTAAGGAATATGATAGCAGAAGCCGTCTATTGGACGGCTTCTGCTATATAACACTAAAAATTGCAACCCTTTCAAATAATATTAACAATATATAAACTATATATTATCAACATTGCGGTTAATCTGGAGGTCTATTTGTACCTTTGGGGTTAATTACCGTTTAATTTATATGGCAAAAACACCGGAAAGGAAATGCTCCTTTTGTGACCGGGTAGAAAGTGAAGTAAGTATCCTTTTCACCGGAATGAGAGGCAATATTTGTGATCAATGCATAGAAAATGCACACAATCTGTTGCAGGAAGCAGTAGGAGATAACAGTAAAAAGAAAGAAATTGATAATAAGTTCGACCTGCAGCAGCATAAAATATATAAACCAAGAGAAGTAAAAGATTTTCTTGACCAATATGTGATAGGCCAGGATGATGCAAAAAAGATATTGTCAGTGGCCATTTACAACCACTACAAACGTCTGATAATGCCTGCGGAACAGGATGTTGAGATCGAAAAATCAAACATCATCATGGTGGGCGAAACAGGTACGGGTAAAACCTTGCTTGCTAAAAGCATAGCCCGCTTGCTCCAGGTACCTTTTGCTATTGTAGATGCAACGGTTTTTACAGAAGCCGGTTATGTGGGTGAAGATGTGGAAAGTATCCTTTCCCGCTTGCTGCAATGTTGCAACTTTGATGTATTGGCTGCTGAACGCGGCATAGTCTATATAGACGAAATAGATAAAATAGGCCGCAAAAGTGATAACCCATCCATTACCCGCGATGTGAGCGGTGAAGGCGTACAGCAGGCTCTTTTAAAACTGCTGGAGGGTTCGGAAGTGCTGGTTCCCCCGCAAGGTGGCCGCAAGCATCCTGAACAGAAAATGGTGAAGGTAAATACACAGAATATTTTATTCATATGCGGAGGCGCATTTGAAGGCATCGATAAAATGATAGCACGTCGTGTGCAGACTTCTGCCATTGGTTACAATGCTATAAAATCAGCTAAAGAGCTTGACAGGGCTAATTTGCTGCAATATGTAAATGCACAGGATCTGCGCTCATTTGGCTTAATACCGGAATTATTAGGCCGCTTGCCTATCGTTACATATCTAAACCCATTAGATCCGGCTGCTTTGAAACGTATCCTTACTGAACCGAAGAATGCTCTTATCAAACAATACAGCAAGTTGTTTGAATATGAAGGCATCTCTCTGAAGGTAGACGACGACGCGCTGGATTACATGGTAAGCAAAGCCGTACAATATAAATTAGGAGGCCGTGGATTACGCGCTATCTGCGAAATGATCCTGACAGATGCTATGTTTGATCTGCCTTCTGAAAAGCATGATGGCAAATTCCATCTCACACTTGAGTATGCCCGCCACATGCTGGAACATGCAAAACTCGGCTACCTAAATGCGGCATGATTTTAACACCTTCTAAATATAACCAATGCAGGATTTAATCAAACAGCTGAAAGACAGTGCCGGCCTGACCGAAGACCAGGCAATAAAATCGCTAAAGACCATTAAGGATTATATACAATCCAAAGTGCCTCCAATGATGCATGGTTTGATTGACAATTTTTTAGGCTCTCAGTTTGCAGAGGCAGAAAGCCACTCAAAACCTGGAAATAACCACAACGAAGACATTATGGAAAAGGCTAAAAAGGTTGCTGACGAGGCAACAGGCAAAATAGAAAACCTTGCCGAAGAAGCTAAAGGAGAAGTAGAAGAATTTGCCAAGGATGCCAGCGAGAAGATAAATGTATGGGCAGAAAAAGCCGAAGAAGCTGCAAGGGAAGCTATCGATAAGCTAAAAGAGATGATAGACGAACAGAAAAAAGAAGTGGAAGCTAATAAAAGTAATTCATAAGCAACTCCAAAAGAGTTGCTTTTTTTATGCGGGATATTTAAGAATGAAGTGCTGCTTAACTTTGAATTCTTCTTTAAAAAAAAGCAGTCCTATCTTATAAAGATCAATACTCAATTTCACTTTAGTGCCTTTAGCCACTCTGTTCCACATTTCAGTGTGCAGACGTGTCTCATGTATATTTGATACCACTATTATTGTATGATCTTGCGCGCCTGTAATGGCTTTATTTATTATCTTTTCTCCTGTGATATTTACCGGCATGTTGAGCCATATCACATCCGTTCCTGAGGGTATGTATACATTTTGCAATCCTGTTTGCCCAATACAAAGAATGTTATAACAATTGTAGTAATTGATGATCTTAATAACCAGATCCTTGTATAATCCGGAGAATATTTGTTCTTCTAAAAAAAATAGCTTCTTGTTTTCTGTACGTAGGTTTATTTTCCCATTAAGTACATTCTCTACGAAATCATAAACAAATGGCGAGTGTACGCCATGCCTTGTTTTAGCGACCAATCTGTATTTTATATACTGGTAAAAGGCATGTGTTGTCACAGATCTATCCTTTCATATTTCTGGAAAGCAAAAGAATATTTGTGCAGATCATCTGCCTGATGTTTTTCTTCCCACACCAGTTTCCAGTGGCTATGATCTATGTCCGGAAAAAAAGCGTCAGCTCCTTGTATTGTAGCATGCACGCGGGTTATATACATACGATCGATATAAGGGATCACCTCTTCAAATATTTTGCCGCCACCTATTACAAACGCTTCATCTACCTGTTCTTCCCGTACCCTGTCTGTTGCTTCCTTAAGATCATCATATAGCAAAACACCTTGCGGTAATTTTAAATCTTTTTGATGTGATATTACAATGTTCAGCCTTCCCGGAAGTGGCCTGCCAAGAGAATCAAAAGTTTTTCTTCCCATTATTACAGGTTTCCCTATAGTTGTGCGCTTAAAAAACTTTAGATCTTCAGGGAGGTACCAGGGCAATTGATTATTAATACCAATGGCATTATTATCAGAGACCGCAACTATAATGGAAAGAATCATAATCTAAGTTGAAAGTCGAAAAAGTATTTACAAAAATAGCTTCCTTTTATATGATTTTTATTCGGCGCTTTTATACTGCAACCGGCGCTTTTATCGCAGGATGATGCTGGTAATTCTCCAATGTAAAATCCTCATACCTGAATGAAAAAATGTCTTTTACATCAGGGTTTATTTTCATAGTTGGTAATGGATATGGTTCGCGGGTCAACTGCAGTTTTGCCTGCTCTATGTGATTACTATACAGATGCACATCACCAAATGTATGGATGAACTCACCATACTGCAGGTTGCATACCTGTGCCATCATCATGGTAAGCAGTGCATAGGAAGCAATATTAAATGGCACTCCTAAAAATACATCGGCACTACGCTGATACAATTGGCAACTTAGTTTACCATCTGCTACGTAAAACTGAAACAAAGCATGGCATGGGCTAAGCGCCATTTTGGGCAGGTCTGCTACATTCCATGCGTTCACTATCATCCTACGGCTATCCGGATTTGTTTTTAGCTGGTGCACCACATCTTTTATCTGGTCGTATGTTTTGCCATCTGCACCTGTCCAACTGCGCCATTGATGACCATATACCGGGCCCAATTCTCCATTCTTATCGGCCCATTCGTCCCATATACTTACGCCATGTTCTTTAAGGTACGCGATATTGGTATCGCCGTTCAGAAACCACAATAATTCATAAATGATGGATTTTACGTGCAGTTTCTTAGTGGTCACCAACGGGAATCCCTTTTGCAGATCAAACCGCATCTGGTAGCCGAAGCAACTGGTAGTGCCAGTGCCTGTACGGTCGCTTTTAGCTAAACCGTTATCAATTATATGTTGGAGCAAATCCAGGTAGGCCTGCATGGAACTTTTTTAAAATACCTTTTACTAGTACAAAATTAATCTAACTCAGTTGCTTTCCCGATAGTATTTGGATATTTGGGGATAATTGGTGAATAGCTATAATATTTATGGCATAAAGCATAAAATATTAATTGCTGATAAAATGCCATCTCTTTACTTTTGATGTTGCTATGCCTGTTATACTACCAGTAAAAGGAATTTCACCAAAGATACCTGATGATTGTTTCGTTGCTCCAAATGCCACTATTGTAGGGCATGTTACAATGGGGCATGAATGTAGCATATGGTTCAACGCCGTTATACGGGGTGATGTAAATAGTATTCATATCGGCAATAAAGTAAATATACAGGATGGCGCATGCATCCATTGCACCTATCAAAAGACTAAAACAATTATTGGTGATAATGTTTCCATAGGCCATAATGCCATAGTGCACGGTTGTGTTGTGGAGAATAATGTGCTGATAGGTATGGGCGCAATTGTGATGGACAATGCTATGATAGGTGAAAATAGCATTATAGCCGCAGGTGCTGTGGTGCTTGAAAATACAATAGTCCCACCCGGTAGCATATTTGCCGGGGTGCCCGCCAAAAAGGTAAAAGACATAAGCCCCGAACTGCTTAAAGGCGAAGTAGAACGGATAGCCAACAACTATTTGATGTATAGCTCGTGGTTTAAATAGTAGCATTCCTCTCATTTCCTAATAGAATTTTTTAATAAACAGATAGGGTGATTTTGTGTCTATCTGAATTTTTTGCGACTGTAAGCTATTGGTTGGCACATTAATTGCGTATACTTTTGCACATTAATCAAAACACACAATCTGTATGAAAAAAATTATCCTTACACTTCTTGCAGTGGGAAGCATTGCTGCTGCAAACGCTCAGCCGGGCAGCATTCTGCTTTATGGCAACGTAGGCATCTCTTCACAAACTGATGCCGCAAAAACTAATAACATGGCCTGGAACGTAAATCCCGGTATAGGCTATCAGTTCAATGACAATTGGACAGTAGGTCTGAACCTTGGCTGGAGCCAGACATCAACCAAAGATAGCGGTCGCGGCAACAGGTATACAGTTAACGACTATAATGTAGGCCCCTTCATCCGTTATACTCATAGCATTGGCAATGGTTTATTTTATTGGTTTGGGCAGTTGAACCTTAATTACATGGGTACATATTCAACATTTGGTAGTGAGCCTTCATTTAATAAGGCAAGCGGATTCAATGCTAACATCATGCCTGCAGTAGGTATCAATCTGGGTAAAGGCTATGCATTGAATTTTGGAATAGGCGGTCTTGGATTTACTACCATGAAAGAAACCGGAGCAACTAACAGCTCTTCGGATTTCAACTTTACTTTCGGTCAGCAATTCAATGTAGGTCTTTCCAAGAATTTCTCTTGCCACCACATGCACGGTCATCATGAACCAGGCGACGATATGCGTCACATGAATACAAATGACGATGATGACGCACCAAAAAAGGGTCACCATCACAAAAAAGATAAAGACAGCGACGACGAATAAGAAACTTTTAATATGAAAAAACGCCGCTATAATAATTAGCGGCGTTTTTCGTTTATGATTGTTTGTTATCTTATTTGACCTTACATTTATCCACCTAAAAAATCAAAACAGACCTATATGAAAAAAATGCTCCTTTCCCTTATAGCAATCGGCACAATAGCAACAGCTCAGGCCCAGCGCGGATCCATCCTTCTTTATGGTGAAGGCTACTACACAAGCGACAACCAGGACAATGGCTCGGCAAAAACCACTTCGTGGGGTGTTTCACCCGGCATTGGTTATCAGTTTAACGAACATATGACTGTAGGAGTGCAAGGTTCATTTGCTCAAAGTAAATATCCCTACCCAAATGTTTTCGTTTTAGCAAATGCTCTTGCTTTTAATCTTTCTAATTACACAACAAACGATTGGACAGCAGGCGCATTTTACCGGTACACTAAATATATTGGAAATGTATTTTTTATATACGGTCAATTAGATGCAGCTTATGCTTCAGGTAACACTCAATCCGATGTTTTTGGATCGGGTACTTATACCGGGTTTCAGGGTGATATCTACCCTGGTGTAGGAGCTTTTATTTGCAAAGGATTTGCGCTTAACTTCAGCATTGGAGGTATAGGATACCGTACTATTAACTGGGGTAATAGTGAAACTGTTGCTTTACCACTTAATAATATGGCTGGCACATCGTTTGGTGCTGAAAATGAAAACACCTTTAAAGTCACACTGGGGCATCAAATTAATATCGGTATCTCTAAAAACTTTAATTGCCACCATGCGCACCACGGTCATCATGAACCCGGAGAAGATTTGCGCAAGATAGATGCCAGCGATAAAGATGACGAATAAAATAACTTATGAATGATATAAAAGCGCCGCATGTTGCGGCGTTTTTTTACTAGTTACTATTGGCATACAATATACTTTTCTGCACAAACAATTGCCTGATCGCTCCATTTCTGCCATCCTGCCATAAATAGTATATATCTCCATTATGCACTTTTACATCTGTCGCAAATGGTTTTTGTAGTCGCACTTTAGGTGTGGTAACCTCCCCTGTATTTATATTCACCTCCTCTATCGTCTGGCTATACGCTTTGTTCCTGTATAAATAAAACCTGTTTGTGATATCGTCTTTTAGAAGGTCCAGATCCAAAAGCTCTTTAAATGGAAAACGAATAGTTGCATTTTTTACATTTTCACCCCACATACTGTAGTGCTGAATGGATTTATCCTGAAAGTCAAAAATGATAAGACTGTCCCTACTTGAAAATAAAGGATAATTTAAAGACTCTAAAGGCGACCTATTTAAAAATCGTCTTAATTTGTCTATTCTTTGCGCTTCTTTATAATTACTTTTCATTATTCTATTTTCATCTGCAAGATCATGAAGATTCTCTTCGGCTGCTTCGTGCAATGTCAATTTTGTAAAAGGATAAAAAACAGAATCTCCTTTTTTAACTAAACTGTATGTCGAAAAAAAAGAATCATAATTTGACACTTTGTAATACAGGTTACCATCTATACATTGCTGACATAATTTCAACGCCGGCAGCAATTTAATATCCAGTGTGTGATCAATTTTTATATCGTTTAGAGAAATGTTTATCTGATATAGCTTGTCCCAACAAACACAATAGTATTTCCCAATACAACTTCTGAACAATGCCAAAGGTTCTTCAGGAAAATCACTCATAGCAAGTGTATCACTTTCAGGACTCATAAGAAAAATCTTAGCTCTTTTACCATTGTTGCCGCTATAGGTAGCCATCAGTATATTGTCTCCAACGAAGGCATAATCCACCACATACTCCATCGCCGAACGTAATACCCTATGCACTTCGTTGCCGTTTATTGTTGCTTCATTAAGCATTACTGTTAGTGGAGCAAGGTAAATATTGCTTTGAGAAAAATTGTAAATAGTATCTGGGGAGTAACCATTTTTTAGTGCGATCAGGTATTCATCTTTATCCGTCTGCATTACGGTTGCATATCCTGCCGAATCACTTTTGGCGATCTCTTCTCCATCTTTCTTAAAAAGTGATACGGCACCCAACGGGTTATTATTACTTTTGTCGTAGAAGCGCAATAGCGTTTTTTCTTGTTGCGCGAAGCACAGGCAGGTATAACAAATTAATATTGCTGGTAGTAGCAGGAATTTTATAGAGCATTTCATCTTTCACAAGCATTTAGATGAATAGCTAAAGTTACCCAAAAATAATAAAATCTGATTTTTATCGTTAATTTCATAAATCGTAACTATATGAAGCCTTATATCATCGCAATACTCTTTTTGTTTACTTCCTTTATAGCCCTCTCACAGGATACAACTTCCAACAATTCAGCCTTTACTTCCACCTATAAAAGCAAAACAACTTTGCTTACGCTTTCTTTTGGTATAGGCGACTGGAATAAAACCAACTATAAGCTGCCAGATAGCTTTAAGCATAATTTAGCCTCATTTTCCCTGCCGGTATACCTTAAGCTGGAACATTCCATAAGCAATAGTCTGGGCATAGCAATAAGCCTGGCGTACGATGCCTTTTACTATAATTATATGCAGAGAATATATTTTAATGGTACTGAAAACTATAGGCTATATTCAGATAAATTCTCAGTAGTGAGTCCGGGTCTTGGCGTTTTTTACCATTTTAATAAGATAATACCCGTTCGCAACCTGGATGTATTTCTTGGCGCAGGCGGAACATTAAATTTTATTAACCACACTAATTTCCCTCGTGCTGACACATTGTCTTCTCAAATAAAGACTTCCACATCTATAATGATAAAAGTGGGGGCCAGGTACTATATAAATAAGCACGCCAGCTTTTTCGGGGATATAGGCTACGACCAATTTGCGCTTTTGAGCCTTGGTGGGTCTTACAGGTTTTAATTACAGACCTCTATATTATATATTCCATTCCTTTCTACCCCTCTTCTGTGCCTTGAGCCTTTTTTGTAACTTTGCATGCCTTATATCGGGCAATCATGCCTTATATCGGGCAATATTGAAGTTTTTTTAATAGATTTTTAATATGTCTTATTCTCCTAAGAATAAAATCCGCATTGTAACTGCGGCCTCCCTGTTCGATGGTCATGATGCTGCTATTAATATTATGCGCCGTGTTATGCAGTCCAGCGGGGCTGAAGTGATTCATCTTGGTCACGACCGTAGCGTACAGGAAGTAGTGGATTGTGCCATTCAGGAGGATGCCAATTCCATTGCTATCACTTCTTACCAGGGCGGTCACATGGAATATTTTAAGTACATGTACGATCTTTTAAAACAGCGTGGGTGTGGGCATATTAAAATATTTGGTGGCGGTGGTGGTGTGATATTGCCTGTTGAGATAGAAGAGCTGGAAAAATATGGTATTACCCGTATCTATTCTCCCGATGATGGTCGCGCTATGGGATTGCAGGGTATGATAGATGATGTGATAAAACAAAGCGATTATCCGGTTGGTAATCATCTCAATGGCGAAGTGGGCCATCTTATAGAAAAAGATGCAAAATCGATAGCCCGCCTTATATCTGCGGCTGAAAACTATCACGACGAGACCGAGACAAAAGCCATGCTGAAAAAGGTGCATGAGCAGGCTGCTCTGTCTAAGACTCCCGTGATCGGTATCACAGGTACTGGTGGTGCAGGTAAAAGCTCGCTGGTAGATGAAATTGTACGACGGTTTTTATTAGATTTTAAGAACAAGCATATAGGCATTATCTCCGTTGATCCTACAAAGAAGAAAACGGGAGGAGCACTTCTTGGCGACCGCATTCGTATGAATGCCATCCGCAACAGCCGTGTGTATATGCGTTCAATGGCTACCCGCCAGAGCAATCTTGCTGTTTCTAAATATGTGATAGATGCAGTAAATATTTTAAAAGCTGCAAAGTATGATCTTGTAATCCTTGAAACTTCCGGCATCGGCCAGAGCGACACACAGATCACAGATTACGGAGATCTGAGCATGTATGTAATGACACCTGAATATGGTGCCGCTACACAGCTCGAAAAAATAGACATGCTCGACTTTGCGGATATTGTTGTCATCAATAAGTTTGACAAGCGTGGCGCCATGGATGCAATCCGTGATGTGAAAAAACAATATCAGCGCAATCATAAGTTATTTGATAGGAAACAGGATGATATGCCGGTGTTTGGCACAATAGCTTCCCAATTCAACGACCCGGGCACTAATACAATGTATAAGTCGCTGATGGACCTGCTTGTGAAGAAAACGGGAGCAAATCTTGAATCTCATTTCCATATCAGTAACGAGATGAGTGAAAAGATATATATTATTCCTCCTGCCCGTACTCGCTACCTGAGCGAAATATCAGAAAACAATCGCAAGTATGACAAGTGGGCTAAAGACCAGTCAGCAGTAGCACAAAAATTGTTTGGCATTCAAAAAACAATAGAAACGCTGAAGGCAAGCGACATAGAAGATAAAGACAGGCTCATCAAAACGCTGCAGGAAGTTTATGAAAGAAATGCACTCGACCTTGATCCGAAAAATAAACATCTGCTCGATCACTGGCAGGAAAAAATAAACCAATATCTCGGAGAATATTACACATTCAAAGTGCGTAATAAAGAAGTCCGGATCAAAACACATACTGAATCTCTTTCCCATACTCAGGTTCCAAAAGTTGCAGTGCCAAAATTTGAGGCCTGGGGCGAAATATTACAATGGGCCTTTGCAGAAAATTTTCCCGGTGAATTTCCTTATGCTGCCGGTATCTATCCCTTTAAGCGTGAAGGCGAAGACCCTACGCGTATGTTTGCAGGAGAAGGTGGCCCTGAACGTACTAACAAACGTTTTCACTATGTGTCATTAGGCATGCCTGCTAAACGTTTGAGCACCGCATTTGATAGTGTAACATTATATGGCCAGGACCCGGATCATCGTCCTGATATATATGGTAAGATCGGCAATTCCGGTGTAAGCGTGTGCTGTCTTGATGATGCTAAAAAATTATACAGCGGCTTCAACCTCGCAGACCCAAAGACCTCTGTATCAATGACCATCAATGGTCCTGCTCCCACTATCACCGCCTTCTTTATGAATGCTGCAATAGATCAGCAATGCGAATTATACATAAAGGAACATGGACTTGAAGAAGAAGTAAATAAAAAAATAGAAGCCATCTACCAGGAGAAAGGAGCTAAAAGACCAACTTATGATCCGTCTACGTTTGGTGGTGGCGTAGCAGGTTCTTTGCCTGAGGGCAATGATGGCCTCGGTTTAATGTTGCTCGGCGTAACCGGCGACCAGGTATTACCTCACGATGTGTACGAAAAGATAAAGGTACAAACACTGCAATCTGTTCGCGGTACAGTTCAGGCAGATATTCTGAAAGAAGATCAGGCACAGAATACATGCATATTCTCTACAGAATTTTCATTGCGGGTAATGGGCGATGTGCAGCAATATTTTATAGATCAGAAAGTCCGCAATTTTTATTCTGTATCCATAAGTGGCTATCATATCGCAGAAGCAGGAGCTAATCCTTTATCTCAATTGGCATTTACGCTAAGTAATGGTTTCACATTCGTGGAATACTATTTGAGCCGTGGCATGCATATAGATGATTTTGCTCCAAATCTTTCATTCTTTTTCTCGAATGGTATTGACCCTGAGTATAGTGTAATAGGCCGTGTGGCACGCCGCATATGGGCTAAAGCCATGAAGCTGAAATATGGTGGTAACGAGCGTTCGCAAATGCTCAAGTATCACATCCAGACATCAGGCCGCTCTTTGCACGCGCAGGAAATTGATTTTAACGATATTCGTACCACATTACAGGCGTTATACGCTATATATGATAACTGTAATTCGCTCCATACCAATGCTTACGACGAAGCTATTACAACACCAACTGAAGAAAGTGTTCGCCGTGCGATGGCAATACAATTGATTATCAACAAAGAGTTGGGCCTTGCCAAAAATGAAAATCCATTACAAGGCTCTTTCATTATAGAAGAATTAACCGACCTGGTGGAAGAAGCAGTCTTATCTGAATTTGATCGTATCACAGAACGTGGCGGTGTGCTTGGTGCAATGGAAACCATGTATCAGCGTAGTAAGATACAGGAAGAAAGCCTCTATTACGAAACACTGAAACATACCGGTGAATTCCCGATCATAGGCGTAAATACCTTTTTAAGCTCCAAGGGTTCACCCACCATCGTTCCGCGTGAAGTGATCCGCTCAACAGAAGAAGAAAAAGAGTTCCAGATACAGACAGTGCAGAATTTGTGGAAGCGCAGTGGCGAAAAAGGACAGGAAAAGCTACACAACCTCCAACAGATAGCTATCCACAATAAAAACGTATTTGAAGAACTGATGGAAACGGTAAAATATTGCTCACTTGGCCAGATCACAACTGCGCTGTTCGAAGTAGGCGGTCAGTATAGAAGAAATATGTAATTAAAATATTTTAGTAGGTACCCGGCGCCTTATGAAAGTAAGGCGCTTTTTTGTTCTGATACTGCAATTAATACTAATTTATAATCCTTTATATTATTTTGCTGTATGCACGGTATAATTTTTTTGTACAGCTAATACCACATGCGAAAAGTTTTAAAAATCTTTCTGTACATATTAGGGGGCATTTTCGTCTTGCTCATTGGCGTAATCATCTGGCTTAACACTCCTTATGGTAAAAACTTCGTACGCCAAAGGGTAGTAGCATTTTTAAGAGGTAAGTTAAAGACCGAAGTATATATAAATGAGCTTGGCTATGGCCTTCCTAAATATGTGGTACTAAAAGGTGTATTATTCAAAGACCAGGCAAAAGATACTTTATTAGCTGTCCGTGAGCTGAAAATAGACCTGGACATGCTGAAATTAATCCACAAACAAGTAGATGTGCAACAATTACTGCTCGATAGTGTATATGCCCATGTGTATAGAAATGCCCCTGATACTAACTTTAATTTTTCCTACATCATCACAGCATTTACCGGGAAAAAAGATACTACCAAAAAGAAAGACACTTCTTCGTCATCAATGTCAATAGATCTGAACAGGGTGGTTTTTAAGGATATTCATATCAGGTTCAATGACTATACTGGAGGTATGCAGCTCGGCCTTGATCTGCAATCTTTAGATCTGAAGATGAAAAAGCTTGATCTTGATAAAATGCTCTTTCATATAAGAGATCTGTCAATAGCCGGATTGCAAACCACTTATGAGCAGGATACATCATTACTTCCACCTAAAAAAGATACTACCAAAACCCAAAGTAAACTACAGCTCATTGCCGATAACATAAGCCTGCAACACATAAGTGTACAATACAACGACAATCTGAATAAATTTTTGTTTGCGCTGAATATGGCAGGGCTAAATGTGCAGCTGAATAATTTTGACCTCAACAGCCACATAGTTGATATAAAAAAGTTTGCGCTCGACACAACTACTATAAAAATAGTAATGGGCAAAAACACAAAACCTCCTGCACCAGTGGATAGTATTGTAAAGATAGATACTACACAAGGCTGGCGGGTTTTAGCCTCAAACCTGAAACTCGCAGGTGTCAATTTTGCAATGGATAATGAGAACTCACCACGCCAGTCGTCCGGCATGGACTATTCTCATCTGAATGTGCAGGATCTTGTACTGAATGCTGAAGATGTTTTATATAGCAGCGATACTATATCAGGCAACCTAAAACATCTTAGCGTAAAGGAACAAAGTAGTCTTGATGTAAAAGAATTACGAACCAATTTCCTCTACTGCCAGCAGGGAGCTGCTTTACGCAACTTGTACCTGCTTACTTCCAATACCGTGTTACAGGATTATTTAGAAGTAAAATATCCTTCGCTTGATGCCCTGAAAACTCGTATGCAATCAATGCAGCTTCGTGTAAACCTGAAAAAAAGCGTCATAGGATTAAAAGATGTATTGGTATTTGTTCCCTCACTGCAAAAGCAAGAGCTGTTCAGGAAATATAGCAATGGTCATCTGCAACTTGAAGCTACTCTGCAAGGTTTCCTTAATTCGCTCAACATCAATCATTTCTATCTCGCCGGAATGGACAACACAGAAGTGTTGCTCAACGGACGATTGAGTGGCCTGCCAGACGCAAATAAGCTAAACTACAATCTGCATATCGCAAGGCTCCAGTCTTCAAGAAGTGATATCACTGCTCTATTACCACCTAAAACACTGACACAGATCCGCCTGCCTGATAAATTTGGCATTAGCGGCCAGCTTGCTGGAACAGAAAAAGATTACAACACCAACTTATTAATGATAAGCACCGATGGTGCTGCCTACATGAAAGGATATGTATTCATGTCACCAGGCAAAAACAGGGAGCGTTATAATCTGTTTGTAAATACACAAAAGTTAAACCTCGGTCACATATTAGAAAAAGACTCGCTCATGGGACCTGTTACAGCCAACTTCAAGGTTGTCGGTCATAGCTTCGATATAAATACCATGACGGCATCACTTACCGGCAGTATTCAATCGGCAATGCTGAAAGGATATAATTACAATCAGGTAGTCGTTGATGGAAAAATCGCAAACAAAATAGGAGATATAAATCTTACGTCAGCCGATACAAATATCCGCATTACACTTAACTCACATGCTGATTTAAGTGGAAAATATCCTGCTGTAAAAGCAGATCTGAAAATTGATAGCGTCAATCTGCAAGCTTTGAAATTGTATAGTTCCGAATTCAGGATGAGAGGTATCATTCATCTGGATTTCCCGGTGCTCGATCCGGATTACCCTCAAGGCTCGTTTGTTTTTTACAAGCCAACAATCACAGCAAATGGCAAAAGATATTTTCTGGATAGTATGTATATCATTGCACAATCCAGTGCAGACAGCGGCCAGAATATAAAAGCAGACTTCGATGTAATGCAGGCTACTATCACAGGAAAAACGCCACTCACTAAAGTAGGCGATATTATACAAGATCATATCAACAGGCATTACTCCTTCCCGGTTAGAGACAGCGCCAAAAAAGTTCTTGCATTAGCAAAAAAACAAAAACAGACTACTTTAGATTCCTTGCATCCCAAAAATCTTCCTTCGGATTACAATCTTAATGTGGTGGCCAATGTAGAAGACAAGCCATTATTGCATAGTATTCTACCCGGCCTCACTTCATTCGACTCTATTCATATCGACGCCAGCCTTTCCCGCCCTCTGCTTACACTAAATGCAACCATGCCTGAAATAGTATATGGCAAAACAACGATCGAAAATGGTGAGGTGCATGTAAAAGGAAACGATTCTGCATTCACCTACCAGCTCACTGTCGATAGAATTGCACAAAATGAACTGCAGCTATGGTATGCAAATATCCATGGCAATCTTGATCAGAATAC
>DATNFP010000139.1:0-6102 GCA_035606335.1 Flavipsychrobacter sp.
TACAAGTTGCGTTATAACTTTGTACTTGTATAATTCTTAATCATGCAATTTCTAAAAATCTACAATGTCTCAACAAAAAAATATGGCTCAATCGTTAGATGAGTTGAGGAAGGTTCGTAAGCCACATGAACTGGCTATGAGATTGCAGGATACAAATGTTTCATTTGTTGATAAACTTGCGCTTTGGATAACCAATAATGTAGGAAGTATGAAGTTTTTTATAATAATTTTTACATGGACTATCTTGTGGCTTGGGTGGAACATGCTTGCTCCGCAAAACATGCGGTTTGACCCCTTCCCGGCCTTTGTTCTTTGGTTGTTTATCTCTAATATGATCCAATTGTTTCTAATGCCGCTTATTATGGTAGGACAAAATCTGCAATCAAGGCAGGCGGATTTTAGAGCGAAAGCAGATTATGAAATAAATAAACGTGCGGAGTTGGAAATCGAAACTATTCTAATGCATCTGGAATATCAAAACAAAATAATATTGGAAATACTAGACGACATCAAGAAGAAAGAATAACCAGGTAGCAATATTATTTATCCTGGTTTTTCTTTTCCATTTCCTGTTGCTTTTTTAGCTCTTTTTTAGCTTTCTTTTTATAATATCCTCGCAATAATATATTATGTTTCATTGCGGTCATATTATCATTAAATCCTTCAGAGCCTTGTTTTATTGCCTGCATAGTTTGGTGTGCTGAATTTACAGTGCCCTCAAGACTCTTAGCCAATGTATCATTATACAACAAGCGGCCCACTGTGCCCTTTCCGTGGCTAATCTCTGATACTATACCTGCAAGAGCGCTTGTGATGACTTCTGCATTATCCGCTACCTTGGTTAGCTTTATAATAATCTTATCATAATCTACAGGATTCAAAGTCATTATTCTATCACCTCTGCCTAATAATTGCACATTCGCTGTGCCGGGGGCTATGGTGATCAGCTTATCGCCCATTAAGCCATCTGAGCCTATGCTTGCTAAAGCATTTACTTTTAAGAAACGTTTAATTTTAGATTGCAGGCGCATATCTACTCTTATTGTGCTATCTGTTATTATCTCAATATTTTCTACGGTCCCGATGTTAATGCCCGCAAAACGTATATTATTTCCTACCTGCAGGCCTCCCACATTCTTGAATGTACCATAGATAACAAATGTATCTCCAAACATATTTTTTTGCTTACCGATAAAGAAAATGCCGATAACAAGAAGTACCAGGCCCGAGACGACAAATATGCCGATTTTTATTTTTTGTGAAGTAGTTGCTTTCATAATTAAGTTTTAAAGAATGAGTGTACCAGTACATCCGATGATTTTTCAAGTTCATCATATGTTCCTTCTGCCACGTATGCTCCATCATTCATTATTAAAATGCGATCGGCGGTAATTTTTGCACATGGTATATCGTGTGTTATTATAATGGATGAAGTTTGATATTTCTGTTGCATTTCCATGATTAATTCGCTTATCTCCCGGGATGTAATGGGATCCAGCCCTGTAGTGGGCTCATCATACAGCATTATCTCTGGTTTTAAAATAAGTGTACGTGCCAGCCCAATGCGCTTGCGCATACCTCCCGACAGATCAGCAGGCATTTTATTTACAGCATCGGGTAGTCGTACACTTTCCAATACCTCCTCGATACGCTGATTAATGTCAGTTTTATCGCGCAGTTTTAATACCCTTGTCAGAGGAAATTCAAGATTGTCCCTAACCGTCATGGAATCGAATAATGCGGAGTTTTGAAATAAAAAGCCGATTTTAATTCTCAATTTTTTTATTTCATTTTCAGAAGCATCTTTCACTTCTTGTCCAAAGACCTTTAATGTCCCGCCGTCATATTCCAATAACCGTACGATACATTTTATCGTTACAGATTTTCCTTGCCCTGACTTTCCCAGCACAACGAGATTCTCCCCTCTATTTAGGTTCATTGTAATGTCACGCAACACCTCATTTTTGCCGAAAGATTTTTTTAAGTTGCGTATCTCAATGACAGCCTGCTTATCTATTTCATTTGGCTTTATAGCAATTTCCGTATCACTTTCTGTTGTATCCATATTTGTTAATTGTAGGCAAACACGCTTGTCAATTGAACTGCAATGCCATCTATAACAATGATCCATAAAGATGCACTGACGACCGCTGAATTGGCTGCCAATCCTACACTTTCTGTTCCACGGTTTGAATTATAACCTTTATAGCATCCTATAAAGCCGATAGCAAAACCAAAGAAAATCGTTTTAATTATAGCGGGGAACAGATCTACATAAGTAAGAGCTGAGAATGATTTGCTGAAATATGCATAGGCATTCACCTTGCTATCAATATTTATTGCTATAAACCCACCTACTAATGCTAATGCATCAGCCCAAAGTGTAAGTATTGGGATCATTAAAATGCAAGCCAGTATGCGTGTAACGACGAGGTATTGGATTGGGTTGGCGCCGGATACCTCAATGGCATCTATTTGCTCCGTCACTTTCATACTACCCAATTCAGCACCTATACTTGAGGCAACCTTGCCTGCACAAATTAATGCGATGATTACCGGCCCTATTTCACGGATCACAGATATAGATACCATCTTGGGCACAAAGCTCTCTGCGCCGAAAGCTTTCATTGTGGGAATTGATTGTAGCGTAAGTACAAACCCAAGTATGACACCTGTTATACCAACCAGCATAAAAGATTTATATCCTATGATATAACACTGACGCATAAACTCATTCCACTCAAAACCTCTTCGGAATATATTCCGAAAAAATCCAGTCATAAAAAAAGCCTGGTTGCCCGCTTCTTCGAGCTGTCTATTCCAAGATGTAGTTGCTGCTTGTTCCATTAAAATAATAGTTTGGAGCGTAAAAAAAGTCAAGCCGGTTACACCGGCCTGACTTCATTAATAGATTACTGGTAGTGTAGATTATGATCTACTTAAGATTTTGTCTTTTCAACTTTCTTTACATGCTTTACTTTGTATCCATTGTGATGCTTATGCTTGCTAAAGGTATTATGCACCTTTTGTTGTACAGAACTGGTTTTACTTACTTTAGTTTCATCTTTTACTACCTTTTGCTGTGCTAATACTGTAAAACTGGATAAGCCAATCATAATTAATACGAACAATATTCTTTTCATAGCCTTAAATTGATTCATATAGATAGTGTAAATATTGTGCCATCATATCAGAAGATAACTTTATTAATGAGTTGCTGCATTTGTTTATTCTCCTAGACCAGAGCGATTTGCTTAGGCGTATTTATCATTATTATTTCCTCTTCTGTTGTTGCTTTGCTCATGTCCGCATTTTCTCGTTTGTCCTTTAGGTAATAAATATTGACGGTCTCTATTTTCGTCATATTGGCCGTATGTACTTCACGCAGGTACCTTTCCAGGCAATTTTGCAATCCAAGCTCACAGGCCATACTTGTAAGTGTATAAAGACAATCAGAGATGGAATAAGCAGCTTTATCTATGTTCTTGTCACTCCATGCACTATTTAAATCATCTATTTGCTTCTGAATTGAAATTTGCATTGATACGCATCTTTTAACTGCAGGCATTTGTGGAGTGGTTAATACAGGTTTCAGGAATGTCTTATTGAATTTTAATACATCTTCAATTAAACTCATAAATAATTATTAAAAAGTGAATTGGTTTTTAAATTAATAACATCTTTCCGGGCAACTCGTAAGATTGATAATAGCATACATTAAGCTTTATCCTTTTGGCCATTTAGCTCATCAATACCCTTAATTTTATTTGTTGATTCTACCAGGTATTCTTCGTAGAAACATAGATGGTTGACCCAATAATCAAATAGCAATTCCTCTTCCATCATATCTTCATCATCCTTGTGATTTTCATTATTATTTTCCATAGTATTTTTTGCTTTATAAATTATATTGTGAAGTGGCACGATAATAATTGCACAGGATAATCTTATAGGCTATATACCAGGCAGGCTAATAATCAGGATAAAGGTACCGTGGTAACTCATCTGTATCATTACACAATTCCTTCATTGATTTATATAATTTACAGGTTCTCCAACTATTTTGTTTTCAGCTTTAATTTATTCATACCCGCTTTTTATAATTGTTACGATCATTTTAAAGCGGCCATTAGGCTTTATAAAGTTGGGCGAATGCGCAGGTATTATAATTGCCTGTCCTGATTCAAGGTAATTCGACACATTATCAACAACGATTTCTGCATTGCCTTCCACGATTTGTGCAAAAGTGTCGAATGGCGAGGTTTTCTCAGTTAATCCTTCTCCACTATCAAATGACATAATACTTATACTGCCTGTTGATTTTTTTATGATCGTTTTTATCACAACTGAATTAGTCATGTACTCAATGATTTCAACAATAATATGTGATTTCGATTTCTCCAGTTCTGTATTACCGGGTTTTTCCATTTCAGTTTCCATAATTGGGGAATTTACCAATAGTTTTAATTCTATATGGTATTTTTATAAAGGTGGGATTGTTTTTCCCGGTAAGTATTACATAACTCTGTAAATAATTTACATCATTCACATGTCATCCAGCATAGAACGCCTTTTTTCCTTGAGTTTCTTAAAATGGGAAGGGGTAAGACCTGTTACTTTTTTAAATTGCGTAGAAAGGTGTGCTACACTGCTGTAATGCATCAGGTATGCGATTTCGGTAAGATTAAGCTCATTGTACACAAGCAATTCTTTTACGCGCTCAATTTTGTGCTCGATAATGAATTTTTCGATAGTAATACCCTGTACTTCCGAAAAAAGATTAGCAAGATATGTGTAGTTGTGATCTAATTTCTCACTTAAAAAATCTGAAAAATTTACCGTTAGCGGCTCCTCCGAGTAATGTACCAATTCAATGATCACATTTTTTATCTTCTGGATCAGTATGCTTTTTTTGTCATCCATTAATTCAAGCCCAGCTTTTAATAAAGCTGCTCTGACTAAATCACGTTGCTGAGGTAAAATATTTTCCACTATATCCGCCTCTCCTAATTCAACTGTAATATAGTGCAGTCCGGCTTTTGTCAATTCTTCTTTCACTACCATCTTGCAGCGGATACAGACCATATTTTTAATATACAGTTTCAAAGGGTATTTATTTACTAAAATGCGATCTCGTAATCCTGGGAAGGATCTAAGAGCAGATATAAATGGAACTATCCTAAATATACCTATTTTCTTACGGTATTATGTAGGATTAATATAAGTTTAGTTGATGATTACATATAAATTCTGCGAAACATCAGCTATGAAGATCATAATAAACTCTACAGCAATTACATTACGATATGGGATCAAAAGAGAGGTAGGTATGTAGTCATTAAATTGGCGGCTACTAATTATGTTGCTACTGAATACTTTGTATTGATCAATCACAATTTTCAAATTTATCATAAATACTTGAATTTTGCACATTGATGCATTTCAGAAGTTAACAAGCTGACAATGATATTATGAACGTTTCCTCTTCTTTTTAATAGAATTTTTTAAATTCCATTAATCAATTCAGGATTGATCATATAGATCTTTATAGCGCTTATTCTCTGGTCTAACACATGCCAAGTTTGTCATATTTATAATACCTGGCCCAGCGAATAAGCAAATCACAGGATAAATTGGGTCTATTCGTTCCAGCTCTTACCCAAATTTATGGACGATGGATATTTATGATGATTGTTATGATAGGATTCTCCAAGCATCAATATATCTATGCCAAAAAGGTTTTCAGAAGTCTTCTTAAGAATATAATTTTTGTAGCCGTATTTATGAGCATACCAATTAATAATTGCACCATGCACAGCACCCAGTGAAAAGAGCGAAGAATATCATAAGACAATTAAAAAAACTAACATAGCACTAAAATTATCTAAAAAGTAATCGTATTTGTCAGACAATCATTATACAATTATTTGAAATTGTTATATAGTCACAGCTTGCTCCATCACTCAATCATCAAAGGGTGGATTGCTAACAAGTTATCGAACTGAGAAATATGGATACCAATGTTTTTGTAGTTATAATAGCTGAGTTCGTATTAGTGTATTGATATTTGTTGGCGGCATGATTTTGCCACCTTATTTCAAA
>DATNFP010000140.1:0-12858 GCA_035606335.1 Flavipsychrobacter sp.
CTGTATTTCTTTGTGCATGTAAAGGCAGTAGAACTGGTTTAATTTATTTTTTCCCGTATAAGTATACCAGCATACATACAAGGAATGTAATAATAATAACTATAAGCGGTATATATTGATTTCTGCCTGCCTGTCGTTTTCTCTCCTTGATCGTTTCATTAATTGTACTTAATAACTCATTATCAGTGCCTGCAAGCTGTGCCAGTCTGTGCTCAATATCATCAAAATATCGTACCTGTAGCTTTGAAGTTGCATTCAGTAGCTGATAAATGATCTCTTTATTTGTTTCATCATCCTTATGTTCCTGCAGTATAGCCATATGTGAATCCGAAAGTAGCTGTAGTATATAGTCGCGAAGGGAACCATGACTCATGCGATAGGTATCAATAGTAGCCATGTGCTTGCTTAGCTTAATGCATTCATTTAATATCCATTGTGGTGTGATGGCTTGCTGGTGTTCCATATGATTGCTCATACCGGATAACCAGCGCTCTTCATCATATTTTCTTCTTTTTGCAGGATGAGATAATACTTCGTATGCTTCGCTTATTTCTCTGAAATGTGCTTCTGCAAAGGAGTTGGTTGGGTTTTGGTCGGGATGGTATTTGAAAGCAAGCTTGCGATAAGACTTTTTTATTTCCTGCGGGGATGCAGTGGGAAAGACTTCCAGTGTTTTATAATGATCTTTTAAACGCATACCGTGCAGAGAGAACGAAAATAACGAAATCGGCGCACCTGGGTGCGCCGATAGCTCTTATCTTCTTCAAATAAACTAAGCCTTGCACCTTACAGGCACCAATACAGGACGCATATAATGATAGGGCAATACCAATTCGCCCAGGCTACGCCAGCGAGGCATTGAACCATCTCTATTTGACGCCAACACAGCAAGATCTGCTGCATTTCTATATTGAGGAAGAGAATTAAATAGATTTCTTAAGATCTTTGAGAACTTCACATTCATACGCTCATGCTACTGTTTTTTATCAACCGTGCCTAAGCAATGTACACCAAAAACAAATAGAAAAGCATAATATTATTTCAGATAGATTTATAACTAATATTAAAGTGTCCGGACAACAGCCATAAATACAACTGATGCGTGCATAATTTCTATTATTTGGCAAATGCATGTATGAACATGTAACTTACAGTGTAAAATCACAAGCCGTATGCGTCGAGGCGCATTTTTGAGATCAGGAGGTTTATTGGCACTTTCAACATTTGTTCCTATGCGTGGTTTATCTGCTTTGCAGGAATTAGAGAAACATCTTACTCCATCCGAAAGGATGCCTGTTCTGTTTATAGGGCACGGCAACCCTATGAATGCGATAGAGGACAATGTGTATCATAAAAGCTGGCAGCAGTTGGGCAAGGCATTACCGCGTCCACAGGCCATTTTATCTATATCTGCTCACTGGTTATCGAGGGGGACAATGGTTACAGCCATGAGCCACCCTAGGACCATACATGATTTTGGTGGCTTCCCCAAAGAGCTTTTTGCCCAGGAATATCCTGCTCCCGGCGCGCCCGAACTGGCAAACTATACTACAGAGCTCATTACAAGTACTAAAGTAACATCCGATGAGAGCTGGGGATTGGACCATGGCACATGGAGTGTATTGCTGCCTATGTACCCGGCGGCTGATATACCTGTGTACCAGCTAAGCCTGGATTATTATCAATCTACCAATTACCATTATGAGCTTGGCAAGCAGCTAGGCAAACTGCGTGATAAAGGCGTATTGATAATAGGTAGCGGCAACCTGGTGCATAACCTGCAAATGATAGATTGGAATGCTACAGGCAAGGTGTACGATTGGGCGCAGGAGTTCGACGCAAAATTTACCGACTGGATAAATAAAGGCGATCATGCTTCGATACTTAATTATAAAAAAGAGCTTGGTAATATAGCTGAAATGGCGCATCCTTCGAACGACCATTTGTTGCCATTGTTTTATGTATTGGGACTACAGCAAAAGGGAGAAAAAGTAGCTTATTTCAACGACCAGTTCGATATGGGATCTGTATCTATGCGGTCAATCATTATATCTTAAGAGGATCATACGATGCCTTTTGCAGAAGGGGCTTTTTCTACAAAGTACTGCTTTTCGCCTTCGGAGAGCAATACTCTTACACATCTTAGCCCGTTTTCATCATATTCAAGGATGGCCTGTAGCTGCTCATCTTCCATTGGTTTGTACAGATATTCCTGGCCGTCTATGAGTACGGTCTTGTTGGTAATGATGATGGAGCCGATCTCACTTCCCTGCACTACATTTTCAGACCCATCGTTCATAAAGGTGAGTGTTTGCGTACGGGAATAAGAATAAGTCTTGCCACCGCGACTAAGCATCCGGTATAGCGCTATAGATAGTGCAGCAGCAACAACTAATAAGATCGGACGCATGAATCAGTGCTTAATAACATTACCAATATATGATGTTACTTTGAAAATATAAAAGCTTTTCAAACTCTTCTCTCTAAAATTTGCCCTATTCACCTGTTTGCACAGTTAGCTTTTACTTATTGCAAAGTTATTCAAATTGCCAGCATATCCAACGTGGCTCCTTTCAAAGAAACGATATTGCCCCGAATAATGGAATAGCAATTTTCAACCAATTGTGTATTATTCATTTTGAGGCGTTTGCTTTGATATGATGCTTTCCTTAAGCCTGAAGAGTGCCAGCCCCGCCACTATCAACGCAATAGCAGCCGCTATATATGTCCATTTGCTGCTGAAAAGAATGTATAACCAGATTGTAATGGAAATAACGGCTGGGATCGGGAACAGCGGCATTTTGTAAGGCCGCTCTTCATTGGGTTTGCTGTAATGCCAGGCGATAACGCCTATGGCCTGCGATACGAACTGGATAAGAATGCGCACCGTGACTATTGCGGTAATGACATCCTGCATTTTAAACAGCAGGCTGAAAACAAAACCGATGCCTCCTAAAGCCAGCAGTGATATATGCGGAAATTTATGTTTATGATGTACGCGCGCGAATATGGGGAAGAAATCTCCGTTCTTAGCAGCAGCATAGGGTATACGGGAATAGCCTAATATCACCGAAAAAAGAGACGCAAGCGCGATACATAAAATAAGCATCGTTGCTATTTGCCCTGCTGCATGGTTATATATATGCTCGAAATAGGTGCTTGCTATAAAACTGCTATGCGCTACCAAAGATGCAGGCAGCACACCTATTATTACGGTTTGCATGCAGAGATACAGAATGGCAACCCCTGTTACGGAGATAAGAATACTCCGTGGGATATTTTTTGAAGGGTTACGGATCTCGCCGCCCAACTGGCAGATATTATAATAACCCATGTAGGAGTATATGGCTTTTAGCGATGCCTGCCCGATAGCGACAAATAATAATGCAGAACCATCGAACCCATGTATGGAAAAATCGAATGCCTGGGCTGGGTGGAAATGTCCGATGCCGGAAAGGATGAGCCAAAGCATAGTCCCACCCGTGATGACAGCAAGTATTACGGATATCTTCCCCACACTTTTGATATTGCGGTATAGCAATGCGACGAGTAAAATGACTAATCCGCCGCTTACTGCTTTTTGTTGTAGCTCGCTCAATGGCACGAGGTAGGTAAGATATTGGGAAAAGCCGATTGCGCCGCTTGCAATGACAAGGGGCGCCTGTATCACTGTTTGGAAGATAAAGAGAAAGGCCATGAGCTTGCCCCATTTATTGCCAAAGAGCTTTTGCAGGAATACATAGCTGCCTCCGGCTTCGGGCCAGCGTGCGCCGAGCTCTGCCCACACCATGCCATCGGAATAAGCCAATAATGCGCCAATCAACCATGCAATAATGCACACCGGCCCATGCAGCAACCCCACAATAAATGGTATGGTAATGAAGGGCCCGATGCCTACCATGTCTATCATATTGACAGCAGTAGCCTGGGTAAGCGATAGTCCTCTTTCGAGTTTGTTATCCGGGGATGGTTGCAATCATTATTCTTTGAGGGTTACAAAATACAAAAGGCATTGAGTTGAGTTATAGTTTCTTGTTATTTGATGATTTCCCGTTTTTGAGAAAAAATTGGTTTTGGAGCATTGGGGAATTACATTTTGTCTGAAATGCTTTGTGGGCAGTAGTTATGAGGATTATTTGCTTGTTGAATAATTCCCCAATCATGCCCCATGCATACCACAGTGTGCAATTGGGCAATTTGTTTTTATGTTCTTGCACTTGTGTCTATTTTTTTTGTGTTATGTGTCCAGCGCGTGCGTTCATTTCTTTGCTTGTCCAAAGAAACGAACCAAAGAAAGGACACCTTTTGCCCAAACGCTCCGCAGGGCAAAAGGATCTGCTATACGCTGCTTACGTGGGGAATTGCTTTTGAGCGGCCGCAGTTCGTGCGTGCCCGATGAAGCTTGAGAATGATTGATTGAGGGTGTGTTTTGAGTATTATATGATGCTTTGTTTCTCATGTTTTGCCTTTTATTCCGGAAGGCTATGCCTCTTTCAAAATGGTTTACCATGCAAAGCTTGGAAAGAGTTTGGAAACTAGAAAATTGAAGTTTTATGATTATGTGAAAAGTGTATAGTGACTATACAGTTTTGGGATAGTGATAGAAAAATGATTTAAGTATATTGATTACTTTGTTTCAAAATTATTTGTAGCTTAGCTCTTATACATCACTTAACTTTTTTAATGTATTTAAAACTGAGTTGTGATTTGCTTTCAAAATTATTTATAGCTTAGCTCTTATACATCATTAGCCGGTTTGCGGCATATCACTCATAAGTTGTGATTTGCTTTCAATTTTAATCGTAGCTTAGCTCTTATACATCAGAGTTGGCTAAGAGCCTTTACAGGAGCTGATTTTAGATGTTTTTTACGAATGAAAAAATGGGTATCATACCCATTTTTTCATTTCTATTCAGAATAATTCCAACTGCTGGGTGGTATCGGGAACTTCAACTTCTTCCCGTCCACGGAATATTTCCATCATGCCAAATTGCTTGTCGGTAACACACATTATTCCTATATGGCCTTCGGGAGGCAGAATGGATTTTACGCGTTTTATATGCACGTCGGCATTTTCTTTACTGCTACAATGCCTAATATACATACTGAACTGGAACATGGCAAAACCATCGTGAAGTATATTTTTACGGAATGTAGCATAGTTTTTACGATCCTTTTTGGTTTCGGTTGGTAAATCAAAGAAGACAAGTACCCACATAATACGATATGCGTTTAGGCGAGAATACATTGTTTTTCAACTTCTATCATTTTAACAATGGATATAATATTTTCCTGGTATTTCCTTCATAACATTTAGCTAAGCTTGCGGTCGTTCGCTGTACGGCATTTAGCAATGGACTTTTTTGCCCATCAATTTCTACATCCATAGCCGGAATAGTTAGTAATTGCTTTTTCATACCGGGCGTTATTTCAAGATATTGTCCATTCATGCTGACTATTGAACATACTACCTGATCAACAAATGGCCGATAAGGTTCCATAATATCATCTGCCAGACAATACGCATTATATTGGTTCCGATGAAAGATGCCGAGAGTGGGCAGGAGCCCAGACGCTACCAAGCTACGCGCAACTACCGCCCTTAATATTGCATATCCGTAGTTCAATAAATTATTAGGCGGAGGGCCAAACCGTTCACGAGTAAAATTTAAAAATGGGGGAAAAATATTTTTCCAATAGTATACTGCAGCTTTTGCCTCGTGATTTTCGCTGTCGCCGCTTTTTACATCTTTTGCATAATTAAGCAGTAATTTATTATCAATTCTCTCTTTAGACAGGAGTGCAGCCTGGTTGCCAATTTTTGCCATTACTGTTTGTTGCCATAATTGCTTCTTTAGCGGGATTGAGGCTTCTACCTGGGCCTGAAACTTCTGGCTTTGCAGAGTATGGCCGTCGAGATTTAAAAATAAACCCACCGGATGGTGGGTGTTATCACAGGTTATTAATGCTACATTATTAGCCAACAATTTAGCCATTAGTGCCTGAGTAATGGTTATTTGCTGATGATCTAAAATTAATAGCCCAATATCTTCAATAGGTGCGCTTTTGGTTTCGGCGCTATCCTGCATTTCTATTACTAACTGGTCGTTAGTCGTTTTTAAATAAGCTGGATTGCTGAAGTATAATGTACGTTTAATCATAATGTAAATTATGATGCGAGATTAAATAACATATTTTGGCACTTCTACTAAGTGAAGCTGTCCCAATAAGTCTATTTTTATTTTAACTCCTTTCATACTACTCACGCTAGCCTGAATACATCTGCCTGCCTTTTTATCTGCTAAGCTTTCCTTTGGTTCTGTCTCGTACTGTTGATTAAACCAATAATTGCCTGACGTAAGTTTTCTAACACGAAATATAAATGGTGCAATAGTTTTATAATCTTTGAATTCAATTGCTTTTTGTAAACCCTCCTGTGGCAGTCCAAATACAAAACATTCATTTTGTTGCATGCTTATTATATATTGCCAATCATCTTTTGGCAATTGTTCCAAAAAAGATTCAGAAAACTCACGGTTATTAAATAAAATACTATCCCAGCATTCTTTTACATCTTTAATAATAACAGGTAATCCCCACTTTTTGCGCTCTACAGCATGCCAAAATGTTACTACATGCTCTTTTAATTTCCCTTCCTTGTCCCGATAAATGGCGATGTGGTGATTATTACCCGGCTTAACATACTTTTCAAATTCTATGTCCCAGGTTTTATCGTTTACTACTATTGGAACTACAGAGCTTGCATCCAAACCGGTAAACATTCTTATACGCTTTATAGGTATCTTTTTTTCTTCATTCAACCATACGGGTTTATTTTCCAAATCTTTCCATGCTTGCTTATGATCATTGTCATATTCTTTTAACCTATCTGCGACTTTTTCTTTTACAGCTTTATCAACTATAAATGCCACATCCTTACTCGTGAGTGTATTTAGAGGGTATTTTTTTACATATTCGGGCTTAATATCTTCTATTATAACATGAGTAAGCATTTTATTATTTGCAATGTCGAGCCATACCGGATCCTTTTTTATATTCTTAAAAGCCAGGACAGGATCGTTATCGTATTTTGTCAACCATTGCAATACATTTTGTTTTATATCCTTGTCAATTATTTTATCGAAGTGTCTGAATTTACTATCAAATTTTACTGTTTTTGAGGTTTTGTAATTGATCCTGCCATATACATTTTCTTCACTTAGTGCTCCGCGTGGTGTAAGGATATTTTGTTGCGCTATTTTTCTGCTTCTTCCCTTTTTTTCCAGCCTTCGACTATACGTTACTACTTTTTTGCCTGGCTTATATGAAATATTAATGTCAGCTATGTGTTCTGCCACCTCGGCAGTACTAAATGGTTTAAACTGCAGCAGATAGTTGTCAAGTAATGATAGTTTGTATTTGTATTCCGTCATTTGAACCGTTTCATAAATTTCTTTTTTTGTATGTTCAGAGTTAAGGTTATTGATCCGCTGAATGATGCGTTGTTCCGTACAGGCAATTGTTAAAGCATCTATGGCATGGTGACGGTGATCATCTCGCTTATGCCAATCTTTTATCCGTTCGACAAAATGTGTCTGCTCGTCATGATGTATTTCTATTTGCTCAGTAAGACCTGCGGTTCTATATTTTTCTATATTTAATTTTTCCAGTACTGAATTCCATCCCCAAAGTTCACGCAGCCTTTGAGTAATAGTGCCACTTGTGGCATAAACATGGCGACATACACCTTCCAATAGCCCTTTCGCTTTACGAGCAATATACCTTGTTTCATTTAGCTGACGAATTATAAAATCTGATTGTAAATTGACGGACTGACATAATAGATTTTCGTATTTGGTTTTAGATATGCGTTTATCTGTATATGCCTTTTCAATGCACGTAACAAATGCATTGTAATCTTCCTTACTACGCCTATCGTACATATAGTCAAACGCACAAAAATTATTTTTGGCAAATTCACCACTATTATACGCCCTATGGCATATAGTTTTATTACTAAAGGAATCGTCGAAACGAAGAGAGCGTGGTATAATATGTTCTATTTCATAATCGCCGGAAAATAACTCTGCAAAACTAATAGTTTTGCCAGGTTCATAAGGTGAACATTCATTAAATTCCTTCCAAAGCCGATATTTTTCAATATCACGTTTACTTACTTTTTTCTTTTTAAACATGACATGTTCTAACAATTTTTTTTCGATTTCTTTATTTTCTCTTTCTCGTTTATTATTTCTTATATAGTTGTCATTGCGTTCTTCTCTATTTTGACGCAATTCTCTAGCCAGTTCCACGCGTATTTCATCGGGATGCCCATGTTTTTCTATAAGTGCATTTACAAGATTTACTAACTGATTTAATATTTTCTCAACTATGGGTTGACGCAGACTATTTTTGGAAATTAACTCCAGCCTTTCTTTGAGTGACCTTTTTAAATTTTCTTCTTTGGTAAGGCTGTCTGAATGGTTGTATCCAGCTTGTTTACATGCTTTATCGTAAGTAAATCCCTGTTGTAAATAAGGCAATATTTTTCTGATTGCGCTGGCACTTTTATTGCCAAATCCACCTTTTGTAAGATCCACTTGCTGTGCTATTTTAATAGCTATATCTTCCGCCAACTCAAAATGCCGAATTAATCTATTGATGCAATCTGTTTCACTCAAAGAATATATACAATGCCAAAGTTGATAAAGAGGCTGTTGTTCGAAAGCACCAGAAATATGCAATTTTTCAGAAATTTCGCCTGTATTATTATCAATGAATTGATATGATTCTGTTTTTAACTCAAATGATAAAAGAGGATGCTCTTTTTTTAATATTTTTATTAGTTCAGCTTTTGTAAGATTGCCTTGCAAGCCCTTTTGTCGGATCTGTGCGTTTGTATAGCAGCCATCTTTTTTTCCAATGCCAAGAATATCAAAAAGACGAGCCTGCGATAAATTTATATTTTCATCGAGATATGCGAATATTTTTAGCTTCTGCTCGTTTGAAATAGAGAATACCTCTCCTGTTTTGTTTTTTATAATAATGTTATTAATACTTTCCCATATCTTTTCTACCTGGAATAATGGCGAGCTGCGAGGGGCAACCTTAGG
Organism: Flavipsychrobacter sp.; assembly: GCA_035606335.1. Taxonomy (GTDB): domain Bacteria; phylum Bacteroidota; class Bacteroidia; order Chitinophagales; family Chitinophagaceae; genus DATNFP01. The sequence goes on from DATNFP010000140.1 coordinate 9,114, forward strand.
TCCGCCAAAAATCTCTTTCCCATTTTTATTTACATAAGTCTTACCCTCAAACTCACAAACATTTATAAGCCCCTTTTGTGATTTCAAACGTCTTTGATAATAGATAATCTCATTTCGAACCTTTTGATAAAGATCATCGGTGAGCAAATCTGGGTAGTGTGTTTTTTGTGTTTGCCAGATTTTATCAAATTCTTCGATATACGCAGCACGTGGGAATACTTTTTCTTTTATTCTATAAGCAGCATCAGTTTTATTATTTACAGAAAAATATTTACTCAGTTCGGTATAAAAATGTTGGCCTATCGTTTGCCCTGCAGCGTGTATAATATTATACCTATTGTTTACTTCCTGTACGTATTCTGTCTGTTTTGCATCACCTATATTATCACGTGTACTGTGATTGTAGCCACGACGTTGGTTTAGGTGTAACCATATACGGCCAAGTTCCCCCAAAGACACTTGCTGAGAAATTGCTCGCGCTCGTAATCCCCATATTTCAATTGGCGAAAGCTTTAACAGTAGGTGGCGGTCAGGCATCATATTATATTCACGCAATACTTTTAAGAGGGCTTTGCGACGAAGCTGGTAACGGTCTAATCCTTTGCGTTGAGTACGTTGCGTAGTACGGTGCTGATTTTTGCTGATAGCATTGCCTTGGGTAAACTCCCGTTCATCCTCAGAAGATAAAGGAATAATACGGACACCTATATCCTTTATAGCTATTGGTTTGCCATCTTTTTTTTCTACCAAAGCCCAACCAATGCTAGTGACACCAAGGTCGATACCTAAAGAATTAATGCTTGACATGTTTATAAGAATATATTGATGAACGAAGTTTTGATAATAAGGAAGCAAAAAAGTTCAATTGCAAATCACAACCAATCAAGTTCCAATATATCACCCACGCTATACATGTTAAATAGAAATATCTAAATATTGTTGCTTAATTGACAAATATTCACTTTTTTTGCTTCCTGATAGCAAATGTAGTGATATAATTGAGAACTTGATTGAAAAATATTTTTTTTCATTTTTTAGAGTTCTTAGAGAAGAACTCCTATATTTTGTGAATGGTTGGCTCGTAGCACAATGGACAGTGTGACGCATTCGAAGCGTTGGATCTGGGTTCGACCCCCAGCGAGCCCTTTTAACAATTTTAAGCAAAGGTAACAATATCATATAATTTCGTATTTTTGATGAGCAAATCACAATAAGGATTATTTTCCGTAGTGAAAACTTTTAGGGCGGCGTGAGTCGCCTTTTTTATTTCACAGAGAATTTTATCAATGCAATAGGGGTTTCAAGTATTGTTTTACAAGATTTTTATTTTATTAGAGATATCCTTTATAAGCGTATAATTATTTCGACAGATCTATATCCTTTTGTTGAGCTAATTTAAAACATGCTTATTGTAACTACAAGGGTATTTTTCACGTATTATTTTGATTTTCCTATATATGTGATAGGGATCCAGGCGATGAACGGTGCTAACGCCGTGAAAGCAGAATAGTGGAAATGGCGATGGATACAAGAAACTTATTGTTTATGAATATGTCCTTAGTGGCAGATATACCTCTTCTTTACGCTATGAGCTTTTGAAGTTCTCTTTTATATTGCAGTATGTTCCGAAGTATTGTATTGGTGTGTTGTTTGCTATTGGCAGGCGCACCGGCTATTGCGCAATTGAATGATAACGATTTTCGCAATAGTAATAATCCGCTCTACTGGCAAAACCATAAACCTACCAAGGACTACTGGCAGCAGGATGTGCACTACGGGATAATGGCTTCGATAGACGAGGAGACAAATATGATCGACGGCCATGAAGTAATTACTTATTGGAACAACTCACCCGATACTTTACCTGTAGTATATTTTCACTTGTTCCAGAATGCTTTTGTGAAGGGCTCATACCTGCATCAACTGGAAAAGATGAACAAGGTGAAGTCGCACCTTGGCAAATATGAACAGGAGGGCAATGGTATAGTGCTGGATGGCCTGGAGGTGGATAATCATGCCGCGAATGTGGAGATAGATAATACGGTAATGAAGGTTATTTTGCCGAAGCCGCTATATCCCGGTCACAAGATCAGGATAGAGCTCAATTTTAAAACTTATTTTGATAATGGCAGCACCCGGCGCAGGATGGCGATGTATGATGCATGGGGTTTTAAGCATTATAACGGCACGCAATGGTTCCCCAAGCTATGCGTGTATGACCGGAAGTTTGGCTGGGACACATACCAGCATCTGAATAGAGAATTTTACGGGGACTTTGGGTCTTATGATGTGACACTGAACTTTGCATCGAATTATATAGTGGAGGCAACCGGGGAATTGCAGAACCGCAAAGAAGTGTTGCCTGACACACTGAGGGAGAAACTGGATATCAAGAATTTTGCCCACAAAAAGTGGAATGAACCACCATCGATCATTATACCTTACAGCCATAACTCAAGAAAGTCATGGCACTTTGTAGCCAATAATGTACATGACTTTGCATTTACTGCAGATCCATCGTACCGTATAGGGACAGCTTACTGGCACGGTATAGAATGCGTGGCACTGGTGCAGGAACCACATGCGGCGGGCTGGCAGAATGCGCCTGAATTTATAGCCCGGATAATAAAAACCTATTCGGAAGATATAGGTATGTACCAATATCCAAAGATGGTGGCAGCAGATGCCCGCGATGGTATGGAATACCCTATGCTGACACTGGATGGAGGCGCTAACCCGGGATACAGGAAACTATTGACACACGAGATAGGGCACAACTGGTTTTACGGGATGGTAGGCAATAACGAAACTTATAGCGCGCCTATGGATGAAGGATTTACCCAATTCCTTACGGCATGGTCGCTAAGGAGGATAGATGGAGATACGCTACTGACAGGCATACCGAAGTCGTGGTACAGAAGGCAGTTTACAGAGCCTATAAATACGCTGGACATAAATGTGCTGGATGGGTATACTTACGATGCGCTGAACCAAAATGAGGTACCCATCAATACGCAATCGGACGACTTTAATAATGCATTGAACCAGGGAGGTGGGTATAGGGAAGTGTATTATAAAACAGCTTCGATGCTGTATAACCTGCAATATGTGTTGGGAGATTCATTGTTCCTGCATGCGATGCAGCATTATTTCAAGCAATGGCAGTTCGCACATCCATATTTTGAAGATTTCAGGACATCGGTATTTGACTATACACATGTGGACCTGAACTGGTTCTTTGATGAATGGTTTACTACTACCAAGCAAATAGACTTTGGCATAGGTGGCATCAGGAAAATAAAGGGAGCAGACAGCTTTGCCATACACCTTCGCAGGACGGGAGCTATGCAAATGCCAGTGGATTTTACTGTAACTGCAAAGGACGGCAGCAAACACAGCTTTTACATACCTAACAACTGGTATCAAAAACAAACCGAAGCAACCATATTGCCGAAGTGGTACGGGTGGGGGAAATTCGGCGCCAGTTATACGGCGTATGTGCAAATACCAGGTGGCATAAAAAATGTAGCGATAGATACCACAGGCCGCCTGGCTGACAGGGCTATGATAGATAATTACAAGAGCAGGGGATTGCCCATAAGTCATCTGGCGATTAAGACTAAACTGGACGGAGGGCTTGCAGAACAAATTGAAAGAAGAAAATACCAGCTTTTTATACGGCCTGATGTGTGGTATAATCCTATAGATGGAGTAAAGGTGGGAGCGCATGTAGAGGGTGACTATT
>DATNFP010000141.1:0-5404 GCA_035606335.1 Flavipsychrobacter sp.
AAGGGTGAATATCTGCAATTGGTTTGTATAAAGCCAGCCCAAAATCTATGATATGTACGGATCCATCAGCACTAATTAAACAATTTTTCGGATGAATATCGGCATGAACAATACCAGCTATATGCAATTCTTTATAAGCCAGCAACAAATCTATTACGAGGGCTTTTAACTTGCTGAATTGATCTGCGCCAGTAATGGATTTACGAATATAGTTGGCTGTTATGAGAATATCCTGACCTTCGATCCAGTCCATCAATACATAGGCCCGATCTTTATAATTGCCTGTCCTGTGGGGTTGAGGTGTTAAGGGATGTGGAGCTGCCCTCAAGACATCATATTCCCTTTTAATCAGTGTATTTGTTTTTTCGTCGTGCGGATGTTTTGCTATTTTCAAAGCTAAAATATGCCCTGAAGCGTTTTTGCAGCGGTAAATTTCTGTTTCATCAAGGACTATGTGACCATTTAAAATTTCAACATCATCTATTATTATTTCGCCGAAAATAAGATTATAGTCTATAATTGGCTTCGAAGCAGGTTCAATTAAAAAACCAGCTATCAGCATTTTTTTTACAGCATCAGTAATGTCTTGCATGAAAGCATCCACATCCATATCATTCTCGTGCGAAAAATTTTGGACTGCCTGTTTTAAAGTAATGGGATTTCTAAATGTCTTAAAAAATTCAGCTACTTCTTTTTCAATCACGAGTGAGTGTGCACGCCCGTGCGGTCGAGTAACTACAAAATCCGTTTTTTCATAAATAAACTGTGCGCGGATGTCTTGCCTTATATTAGTAACAGGCGTTATGACAACGTCTTTGGCGAGCTCAAAAACCTGCTCACTATCCCATGGATCTTTAGACATCATATCACTTTATTAGGTAGCCATTTCTTAGTATCGATACCAAGAGTGCTTATTTTCTTAAGTGAATATTGGATCATGCTTGCTTTCTCAAACATCAGCCGCATACCTTCTGCAAATGATCGAACAATTATTTGTGTAATAAAGCCCCTCCAGCTTGTGGCTCTAAACTGCTCTCTAAACTTCCCAGGTGGGTCGAAGCCACACGAAACAACGCCTAAAGGGTCCAGAGCTGCAGTAAAAGGCAAAGGTTGCACATTTACAGATTTCAACGACTTTGAGAGACTTTCTCCTAACAGATACATAGTTTCAAAATCGTATAAATACGCAACAAATTTATCAGGGCGAACTATATTTTGAACATCTCTCGCAAATTTGAAAGCCGGCACATTATAAGATGTTAAGTGTTCAAGGATAACATTGAATTCGCTTATAAGACTATCGGGGTGAAGATTTATATACAATTTGTACTGCATTGAAAGTGGAGTTGTCCTTATACTTCTATTATTATAGATTCTCCACCTGTTATTATTAATAGAGGCAGGACGTTCCAACCATTCTGCCTCTAAAACCCTTTTTGCCAAATTCTCTTTGCTAATTAGCGCATCATATAACAGTTCTTCACGCGGAAATTGATGCATCCAAAATGATGATAGCGGTATACGCCCGTAAGAATAGAGACGCTCCCAAATGTTTCCCACACCAAGCAGAGTTAAGTCGCAAGCGTACTCCATCGCATGATGGGATATGGCTTCATTTGCATCGTAAAACTTCCGCCCCTCACTCATATGCAACTAAATTAGCAAAAAGAGCTTAGAACCGAGTATCACGATCCATTCTCTCGATATGCGACCTCACTTTTTCCAGGGCAGCAATAAGACTCCTTTCAAGTACCCTCAGGTCACTAATTCCAGTATTCGAAATTTCTCTGTAAGACTTAATTTGCAAAAGTTCAAGCATTTCAGCACGTGTTTCGTTTGCCATCAGACGGTCGAACTCACTTACTTTTATTTCCCACTCAACTTCTGTCCACCACTGGGCAATTGTATCTCCAAGACTTGTTGTACCGCAGGCACCGGTATCGCCACAACTTGTATCACCGCAACTATGAGTATCACCACAGCCAGTATCGCCGCAGCTTCCGGTATCACCGCAACTGGTGTCGCCACAACTATGAGTATCGCCGCAACTTGTATCGCCACAACTGTGAGTATCGCCGCAACTTGTATCTCCGCAACTATGAGTATCACCACAACTGGTATCCCCGCAACCTTCGGTCTGACCGCAACTAGTATCGCCGCAATCAAAATTTATTCCATAAGGAAACAGATGTTCATCTATTATGGTTACTACGAGCTCATTAATTCTGTATTTCATGATGATTTGTTTTTAGATAAACGATTTGGTGATTAGTGACATATTATAAATAAATTAATTAAATCAAACATATGTGATTTATTTGATAAAAGAAAGGTGAGATAACCGATATCTTAAAAATTTAATATTGAAGTTAGACATCATTCAAGCAAAGCTGTTTACATTATCAGTTTGGATATTCTTCCCAATTAGCCTGAAGTCTTTGACTTCTAATTATTTGCATATAATTTTTGGATAACACCTAATTAAAATAATCTTGGTATCAATCTCCATTTAATTTGATCGCAATATGCGGTATAGCCATTTAAATTTCTTTTAAGAAATTTCTCTTCATCAAGCAATCTCGCGGTTATAATAATACAAATTGGAATAAATGTAAAAAAGCGCCCATAAAGAATTCAATGCTATAGATGTAGACAACAGTAAAGAGCTGTTTTCTTTTTACGCAAATGAGCTAATAGACCTGTGTACTACAATCCGTTTAGTGAATCATAATAAGCGCCATATTTAATTAGATATTTTAACTAGTTTCTCAGTTTTTAGCAACTTGCCCTGTGTGTCTGTTATCCTAAGCAAATACACACCATTTGCAAAGTAGCTGATGTCTATATTGGTTTCATTTTCTTTATACAGCAATGATTTGCCCTGCATATCCGAGATCATAATATTTACATTTACCGGAGCTGCAATGTGGAATGTAGAAGTAACCGGATTAGGGTAGATCATTATTACATCCTGAGAAGCTAAGCTTTTTATACCTGTTATGTTTACATCTTCAGTGTCAGACATTTTGCCGCAGCCGTTACTGTCTGTTACGAATACACTATAATCGCCTGATAGAGTATACCGATAACTAGAATCTGTTGCCCCGGAAATAGGCTTACCATCCTTGTACCATTGGTAAGTCACGTATTTTGTAGTGCTTAGCGTAGTTAGCTTAACAGAGATCACCGGTTTTGGTAATGGATGTTCAATAGTTGTATCCTCGGAGGACGTACCTGAACAACTGCTGATATCTGTTATAACGACTCTATAATTCCCGCCTGTGCGTACATACATTGTAGACAAGGTGTCCCCAACAATATCAGTATCGTTCAACTGCCACTGATAATGTAACCCTGAATCTTTGTTAGCTGTAAGCAATATGCTATCGCCACTACAGAACGCAAGCGCACCGGCTGTGATAGCTGCAGCAGGCAGCTTAGCAACATAACCCTGATATTCATAGGCACCCATGTCCACAATGCTACCGCCATAGCGGCGTGGCTGGCCAGCCAGGTCTGTAGTTATGGTAGTATCCAGCAGAGTATCGTTTCCGGCGTTTACTGCAGGGCTGCATTTTTGTAGCCTATAATCGCCGGTGGTAGTATCAACGAAGAGTGGATCTTTGTGTGGCAAATTGCCGCCACCATCTGTAGCCCCTGCGGGAAAACTGCCTTCAAAAAGGGTATTGCGGAACGATGTAGCTGACATACCACCTCCTATATCGCTATTACCATTGCTAACGGAATCTATTATACTGTTCCATACTTTCAATGCAGTTGAGGCGGGAAATAACATTGTACCTCCTACAGCATAAAGCGCATTTCCACCATTTCCATAAGTTGTATCGCTGCTATTATTGATATTTCCGAAGAAGGTGACATTGTTGAGCACTGAAGTGGCAGCAGTATATAAATATATTCCACCTCCGGGACCACTCTGATTTTTAGCAAATAAGACATCGTTTAAAATCATCTTGCTACTATCAACAGATGTAGCAAAAATACCTCCGCCGCTCGCACCAGCGCCTAAGTCAGATGTAGTATTGCCTATAAATGCACAATGGGTAAGAAAAAGGCTGGCATTACTCCCCATAATACCTCCGCCATAATATAAGGCTGTATTATTTAAAAAGATAACGCTATCGGCAATAACGCTACCATTGACAGCCGCCAAACCGCCTCCACCGAAACTATGAAAACAATTGACGATAGAATCATTGATCAATACGGGTGCATACTTTTTTGTATAATATACAAGCCCCGGATTAATAAATGTACCGGAACCATCGGTATATATAGCCCCCCCTCCTATCCCGGTGGCTGTATCGTTAATAAATTTTACATTTACCAAACGAGGACTACCGTCGAAATTAGCAAAACCGCCGCCGCCAAATGTGGCCCTATTATTCTTTATGATGAGGTTGGCGAATAAAGTGTTTCCATCTGCATTAAAAATTCCTCCTCCAAAAGTATTAATTGCCGCACTGCCCCCATTGCCATAGCCTCCTGTTATTGTAAATCCATTCAGTTCAGAAGAACTGTCTCCATTTGCGAACACGATGTGATAGCTATTGTTTGTAGGATCTCCATCGTTCTGCACGTCGCCGCTAAGGATAGTGACATTCGTTTTGCCGGTGCTGTCGCGCGCGTTAAGCAATGTCTCGGTACCAGCAAAGCCACCGTATACCTGTGTACTACCAAGTATAGGAAAAGCATCTCCTCTGTCTCCGATTGTGTCCGGCCTATAAGTACCCTTTGCCACCCATACCTGTTTGGGACGTATGGTATCATTACAGGCGAGATTAAGAGCAATTACCAAATCGGAGAAGGCATCAGCCCATGATGCGCCATTTGCATAGGGGTCTGTAGCTGCAGCATTTACATATACTGTATCCGGCATAATATTCGGTCTTTCGTACTCAAACGCACCCATATCAATGGTGCCATATTTTCTTGGCTTGCCAGACAGATCGGTGGATATATTGTTAAAGGAATCATTCCCTGTATTGATGGTTGCACTGCACGGTAGCAAGGTATAATTACCACGAGAAGTATCTACAAAAGATGGCTCCGAAAAAGTAGAGATATTATTGCTGCCTGTATAGTAAGGATATGCACTGCCTACACCATCTACGCCATAGCCGAGGTAAGTATTATTTATAATTAAGGAAGAAAAATAGCTATAAGCCGTGTAATCTAAAATGCTGTTTTGAATCGAAAATGTGCCGAATAGCGAATATACCGGATAAAAGCTATTGCCACTGAATGTGGCATTTGTAACTGTAACATTGCCCCCTATAGCGAATACACCACTTCCGAATACCTGGTTGGTGGGGTAGCCATAATTATTTACAAAAAGTGCATTGGTAATCTGTACAAGCGACCGTGAATCATCAACATATAT
>DATNFP010000142.1:0-11863 GCA_035606335.1 Flavipsychrobacter sp.
GTTGGTGTTTTATTACTTAACCTGATGCATCAGCAAAACAGACTAAATAGTAGTATCTATTCAATAGAAAAATTAGAAAGTTAATATTGATGCCGCCGTTAAAGAAAATAAAACCTTCTACACTTATTCTATTTGTTATTATAATAGTAGCGGCTTTACTACGTTTTAATGCACTCGCTTTTCAAAGCTTGTGGCTCGATGAATTACACACTGCTATCGAAGCTAATCCAGTATTGCCCTGGCACAGCCTATTCAATTATCTAAAATGTTGCGATCAGCACCCCCCTGTTTTTTTTATTCTGGAAAGGTTTTCTTTCCTTCTTTTTGGCCACAATGAATGGGCTGCCCGCTTTGTTCCGGCATTAACCGGCATTGCATGTGTGTGGGCTATTTATCGTTTAGGCAAAGAGTTATTTAATGAACAGCTCGGTCTGATCGCTGCATTATTTACCTGCATCAATTATTTCAACATCTTTTACGCTCAGGAAGCAAGAGACTATGAATTATTGTGGTTAATGACAACGTTGTCTTACCTGTACTTTATCAGGTTAGTTAAAAATTTAAGAACATCCGACGCCATTTGGTATGTAATACTGACAGCCTTATTGCTATACACCCATTATTTTGGTTTACTGGTACTATTTTGTCAGGGTGTTTTAGCCATTATATACTGGTTGCTCAATAAAGAGACAAAGAAAAAGTTTCTTATTACGTTCCTTATAGCATGGTTAGCCGTTGCAATACTTTATATCCCCTGGCTTCCTTTTTTTAAAGAGATCGCAAACATTAAATCGTTCTGGATAGAACGTCCCAAACCCAACTTTTTTATTACCTTTTTCTCTGAGTATTTTGGCAATGCAAAAATTTTAAAACCGTTTCTGTATGCTTTCATCATCTTCTTCCTGCTGAGAGCTTTCCTTTCAAGAAAGACCTTTGCTAATCCCCAAAGCAATCCATTTGCCTTCAGTTTTATATTCATTGTTATCGCCATTCTCTTCCCTTATGCAATATTGTATCTAAAGTCTATTACATCAGTTCCTGTGCTCATCTCCAGGTACACTATGGAAGTCCTCCCACCCATTATTATTGCCTTATCTTTTGGTGTCATTTTCATTCCCGGCAAGATGTTACGTTATGGAGTTTTCGGAATTTTTATTTGTTTGACTTTATATAACCTTATTGTTACGAAGAGATACTACAGCACAATAAGCAAAGAGCAATTCCGCGAAATGACAAATTATGTAGTTACTGAAAAAAACAACGTTCCACTTATCAATGAGCTTACAGCATGGCAACAACAATATTATTTAGATAAGTTTCATTATACAGGCAAAGTATTTACCGGAAAAAAGGAAGATATTATTGATTCCATATTGCATAAAAGCAGTCCTCAATATACTATTGATACATTTTGGTTAGTCGGCGCGCACAACGATCCTAAACTAACACCCAATAAGCAACAAGCCCTGGATACTGCATATAATCTAATAAGTCAAAAAGACTATTATGGGGCCTGGGCACAACTGTACGCCAGGAAGAAATAAGATCTGCACCTTTCAGTAACCACTTATCTACTTACCCACTAATTGCTTCAGGTCCTGCTGCAATGCAGCCAGATCAAAACCACTAGGTGCTTTTTTACCATTTACGAAATCGGTACTGATAATGCCATATGCTTCATCACAATAAGTATCCCAAAATTCCCACGTCATTTTTTTCAAAGCACCCCATGTTATTACTGTCAACTGCCTCTGATCGTATGCCACAACAGGCACGGCATGACCACCCCACGATCCCGGCGCTCCCTTGCCTGTAGCTCCTCCCGGAGGTACCGACCATATTTTCTGTGTTTGCGCAGAAATAGGTAGCGATAGACCGATATAACATCCACCTAATAAATAAACAGCCTCCTGTATGTGATTATGATTATGAGGCTCCAATCCTGCGTATGCCATTATTTTATGACTGGCGATACCTGCCTTGCGCCAATAGTTAAGCACATCTGTTTCTACCGCGCCATTATCATTATCGCCGGTTTTAGGATCATATCCTGTTACAGCAGAATATGCTTTGATGATATCTTTTGTTGAAGGCGTCACCATAGCTTTATTATCTGCGGTCCACTCCATTATCAGGTGCCCAGCTGCTGCACATGTGCAATCCCCTATCCTGTCGTTAGCCATCATACCCCATTTGGTTATGTTGTTTGTCCATGAGTAGGATTGAGGAACTGCAGGAAGCGCTTCTGCAACAATATAATTCGCAAACTGCAAAGTTCTTGGATCATGCCTCGCTGTTTGCTTACCCAGCGGCATGTTCGAATGATCTATTTGCTTAGCCATAATGTTGAATAAGTTTTAGTTAATAAATGGATTAAAAAAAATAAAATGTTTAACAAAGTATATAACTTTTTTTATTAAGTCAATATCGGCCAACCATTTCATTAGCAGTCTCATGTAACTTTCAAAAATGAGTGTTAAAATTATTTGGATAGAAAAGCCTTAGGGAGTCTTTTGCCTTTAGCTCTATTACTACTATTAAGTGTCTGTTCTCGCTCGCTTGTACGTTCGGGGCACTACTGTGCTCAATCGAGATCATTAAATTATTTTGATGCCGAACCAACTGATCTTCAAAAACATGCGTCTGGTTATATAAAAATATTTTAGAAAAGCAATGTGAATAATACCCTCTTTTTTTGAGAGAAATTTAAAATACTTTTAGCCGCAAATAAAAACAATAAAGGATGAAAGCAGAAATTAGCCTCACAGCGCTGCTTTATTGTTCATTACTTATACTCCCTTCTAAATCTTCCTTCGCAAAGGAAGGATCTTCTATTATTCAGCAACAAGGTGCTCACTACATCGACCTTAAGTTTCACGCCTTCAATAAACACAACAACCAATTACAACTCCTTTACGATATCTGGTGGCAGCAGGAAGGCTTGAGAACACCTATTTTTTTACGATTTGCAACAATGACAAAATAATATACCAATGATAAACAAAGCCTACTATTTTCTTATCCCTATCCTCTGTGCATTTTCAATGAGCGTAAGTGCGCAAATCACAACCGGATATGTGCAAAACCCTCTCTCCACTCCCCAGGGAGGTGATCTGCCGTCCAGCTCACTTAGCGGAAACGGTGTTAATAATAACTACAGCGTAGATCTCTTTTCCGGCACTGCTAACATAAGTATCCCTATCTATCCATATTCAGTTGACGGTTTGGACCTCGGAGTCTCGCTAAGTTATAATACTGGGGGGATCAAAGTCGACCAGACAGCAAGTTGTGAGGGGCTCGGGTGGAATCTCGCAGCCGGTGGATACATCGTTAGGAATGTTTACGGCCTTGAGGACGAAGCAACCCTGCAACCGCTTTCTGGTTTACCTCGCCAAAAAGGAATGTGGGTGGACTCGAATACAGATGCAGAATATGATAAGTTTACTGCCGTGATTGGTAGCAGAACAGTTAATTTTATCGTGCAGCATTCAGCAGACCAGGGTTGTGCAGACAAATATTATATTATAACCGATAATCCTAAAACAAATACCAATCTTGATAAAACTCCAAGTTTTGATCTTGAAATTCTGATCGATAGTAATTCCCTATACAATTATGGATATGGAATGAATAACGGCAGAATAGATACGGGAGCTGATGTATATTCAAATTATAAAATATTATCCTTCAAAATAACAGATGAGAACCAGAACCAATGGTTCTTTAGCAGGGGCGATTACGAAAACAGAGCTTATTACAACCCCTCGTTGTCAAGTTCAGGTACCTATTACCCAATCGATAAATGGAACCTGGTTAAAGTTGTTACGCATACAGGGCAAACGGTACTCTTCAATTATGCGCTTTTTAGCGATATAACTTATCCCTATTACGCAATAGACAAAGTAACAGAACAGTTGGATTACACAGATGATTATCCAACTTTTCATCCGGGCTTTTTCAAAGTCGATAGTTGTCGTTCCCAGGTTTGGTGGTATGGAACTCTTAGCCACCTGGCAAGCATTCAGTATCCGAATGGCGTTACCATAAATTTTAATATGGATAATGATTGGCGTTCCGATCTTTATGATATTCCTGCATTGGATTCAATAACTATTAACAGTAAATATGACAATAACGTCAGCAATACTTTAACCTACCACTTTAACTATGCCTATTTCAAAGCAGGTAGTTTGACCGATATTCCTTATCCAAATCCTACCCATACGGTTGATATGTTCAACTTTCGTTTAAAGCTGAATAGCATCTACAAAGTTGGAACAGACCATAAAACGAAGGAACTGATTGATTCATTCGCCTACAATATGAGCACGCCCCTTCCCGCCAGGTTAAGCCCGTCTGTCGATTATTATGGTTATTACAACGGTAACACACCAGCAACGGCTTATGTCAATATAAACGGGATCGATTCATCTTCCTACTACTCATGCTTAAACAATGTCGCAATCCCTTATCATACTATAGCGGGCCTCATAGATAATAACAAGCCCCTTGCAGCGCGTTATGGTTTGGATAGGACTCCTAATATTAATTATGCTACAGCTGATATACTAACCACTATTGTAAATGGATCAGGAGGGCAGACGCTTTTTTCGTACACGAGTCATAATCTGTCAAATCCTCCTGAGTTTCAAAGCCCTTCATCCAATAGTGGATATTACAATTCCGGAGATTATGGCTATTCCTATACAGGTACACCTCCGCCATCACCGGGAATAGAACCGACAGAAAAATTCTCAAGTGATGGAGTATGCATTTCAGGTACCCAAACTTTTGACGGCCCCTTATTAGGATATAGTCCTCAAAATCAAATCCTCACAAATTATACTTATTCAGGCGGTATGCGCTTCTATCCCGGAGGATACTTTTGGTATCCCACTGTGACAGTTAATAGATATCTTGGAACGTTGGATAGTGCCTACTGGGGACGGATATACTTAAATTATATGGTGTCTTCCCAGGATTACGTGAATGGGTTCAATCATGGCTATTCTGATGTAACTGTAAAAACAAAAAGCCTTACAGGAGAAATACTGTCTAACAGGCACATGCATTTTACCAATCTTATCAGTAAACCTAATGAGATCACTGATGACGCGGGAGGTAAATCAAGGCTTCAATGCAGATGGGGATTGTGGGCCCATACTTCCCCTGAGTCTTGGTTTAAGAGCAGTTTATTAGGTCTGCCGATTGAAATAGATGACTCAGATCAAAACGGTCATTTAATTTCTCAGACAACTAATCTTTACGAATGTGATTCGCTTCCGGATACAACTCTTGCTTATGCGATGTCTGAAAGAGACTTTATTCCTGCGGCTCAGCATTACCTGGGAATTGGAATAGACGGATTATACGACACTTACTATCCGATTTATAACCACGTAGGTCTTCTCAAAACAAGCACTACCAATACTTTCTCGGGCACCTCGGGTCAGTACATGCAGACTGTGAAAAACTATACTTATGATGTTGACGATGATGACAGCACCGTGACATGGACAGATAGCAGAGGACAAAATTATATTGAAACATATACCTATGATACGTCCGGCTATAATTACTGGTATTCCCTTTGTAACTTTCACATCTATTTTCACTCAAAGTTTCTAGTCCAGCACCAGATCTCACCTCAGGGAGTTGGATTGGTGAATTATACAAAAACTGTTATTAATCATATTGGCATTACGCCTCCTTATGATGCCTTGAACCCCGGTACTATTAATTTTCCGGCCAGCTATGGATTAATTGGTATCGATCCTCTCTCTGCTACAGCAGTTAAAGCCAAAGACTATATAATTTACGACAGCCATTTCAATGTATTGGAAACAAAGTATAATAACGACCTAAAGATTGGCAGTGCGATTTGGGATAGCAGGATCGCAAAAAAAGTTGTCGATGTTTCTAATGCTGAATGGGACAATATTGCAGCTACCAGTTTTGAAGGGGTGTTTGGTGCTTATGGTTCGGCAGATACGAACAAAGGCAACTGGGATTTTGATCCGGCTGCAGTTGTTTACAATACAGTTGCTGCCAATAAACCTATTACGGGCAGGTATTACTATCAATTGGGCAATCCAATAAAGAGTGTTTTCCCTCTTGTAAACGGTAAAATCTATGTGCTATCGCTCTGGGCAACTGCCGCGCCTACGCTAAAGTGGTCTTCGGGCACCACCGTCAGCGCAACACTAACTTCCCAGGCGCAGATCGGTATCTGGCATCTTTACACCACTTATATAACGGGCAATGGCCTTACACTTAATATAAGTGGCACAAGTAAAATAGATGAACTGAGATTATATCCCTCGGATGCTTCTATGGATACATATACTTATGAGCCTTTGCTTGGTGTCAGCAGCCATTGTGACAATCGCGACAATATTACCTATTACGAATATGATGCTTTGGGAAGATTAAAAGATACCAAAGACATAAATGGGAACATCCTCTCTCTAACGCAATATGTAAAACAAGGCCCTAACAACTAATCTGCTAAATCCACACAAATGAAAAAGATCACTCTCTATATAATTACGCTTACAGTTCTTGCCATTCCAGCTATGGCACAAAATGTTCCCAATGGCGTATCTGCTCCGGCGGGTACACCGACCGCCATCACACGCACGATACCTTATGATTCGCTGACGTATGTACCCAACGCCTTCAACTATTCACGTACCTGGGTGCCAATTTTTCCGGAAACCGATACCACAGGTTTTACTCTTACCAATCCGTTTAACGCAATAGTTACGACAAACTATACGAACGGTTTTGGCAAAACATTGCAGAGTACAAAAAAAGGCTTGAACAATGATATTGTTACTCCTTACGATCAGCGGCCTTCACTAACGCAAAACTCGTTTTTGCCTTATCCGGTCGCCTCAAATAGTGACTTTCAGATGCAGCCCTTCAAAGACCAGCTTGCTTATTACAATGGAGCTTATCCCCACGAGGGTGGTGTCTCTTACTCACAATCTACCATCTCTTATGACGGGCAGGAGCCAACTACAAAAACTTATGCTCCCGGCGCTTCCTTTGCAGGAGAACGCAAAGGGGATAGCACGACAATTACATTCAATACATCTTTTGACTCCATAGTCATGTATTACATTTATAATGATAATGAATTCGGTGGCTTTGGAACATACTATGGTGCTAACCAGCTAAAAGTGAAAACCACTTATGGACAACACGGCGCGATAACCAAAGAGTTTTACGATAAAGACAATCGCCTGCTGGTAAAAAAAGTATATGCAAGAAGCACCTGGCTGATCACTTATTATGTATACAATGTAATGGGCCAGATAGTTTACGTTCTTACACCAAAGGCAGTTGCTGCCAAACCGACAGCAGCTAATTTTAACAGCCTGTCGGGACTTTGTTACTTCTATCAGTACGATAACTACGGTAAAATCATCAGCAAGCAGGTGCCAGGCCAGAACAGACCCGTATACACCGTATATGATATAAACGAAAGACCGGTATTGACACAAACACCACTGTTGTATTCACAGGGCAAATGGATGTTCACCATTTACGACGATCAGGATCGTCCAACAGTAAGCGGTGTCATTTCCGATACTACTACAAATCAGTCAGTATGGACAGTGTTATTAAATAGTACTATACCACCTACTACCACTGCTCCTTACTATAGTTTATATACCTGGCTTATGAGTGGTTTTACCGGAACCTACCCTACCTCTATCACGAACTGCTCCATCGAAAAATATAATTACTACGACAACTATAATTGGGGTATCACCTCCCCTGTTCATTTCTTTGCCACCAATTATTCTTCCTATTACCTTACAGGTAGCAATATGCTGCAGCCGGCGGCCTATATGTTCACACAAGGATTGCTAACCTCGTCAAGAACATTAGTTGAAGGAGCGCTTCCAAATCAATGGGTCACTAGCTATTATTTCTATGACCAGAAGGGAAGGATAACGCAAACACAGACTCAAAACCCTTTCAACACAACACTATGGGATACATTAACCACACAATACAATTTTAACGGACAGAAAGTGTGTGACATCCTAAGGCATTATGGCGGCATCAACAACCGCAAGCCAAGCACTTTAGTTGTGAATACCTACAACTATAACACCAATACGGGACTGCTGTCCAGTGAAGGGCAGTTGCTGGACAATACTACTACGCGAAGCATTGCTAGCTATACCTACGACGCGCTGAATCGTGTAAAAACAAAATGGCTGGGAGGTGTGGAAGAGCGGGATTACCAATATAATATCCGTGGACAACTTACTTCTATCAATAGTGATTACCTTGAGAATGCCACTGTGGTCAACAAAACATTCGGCGATTCCATCAGCTACGATTATGGTTTTTCGCAACCAAGGTATGATGGAGGCATTTCAGGGTTTCAATGGCGAGGGGCGCAAACCAGCCTGCCTATATTTGCCTATGGATACAGGTACGACACAGCGGGGAGGATAACCAATGCAGATTTTAATGCCTATCAAACTTCTCCTGCAGGCTGGAACACGCTTAGCTACAGTTACTCCATGAGTGGCGTTACTTACGATGCGAATGGCAACATTCTTTCCATGAACCAGGTAGCTAATACCTTCGCCGGAGAAAAATGGATAGATGCTTTGAGCTATACTTACAATGCCAACAGCGACCAGCTATCAAAAGTATCAGACACCGTAAAAACAAACTATCATTTATCCGATTTCCAGGACGGGACCAATGCAGGAGCGGATTACACTTACGATGCCGATGGCAACCTTGCCTCTGATTCCAACAAGCATATTAAACATATCACTTACAATGAGCTTGACCTTCCATCGGTAGTCACCATTCAAGGCCCTGTTACGACAGGTACTATCACCAATACTTACGACGCTGATGGCAACCTGGTGCAAAAGCTCATCACGCAGGGCACACATACAGATACCATGCGCTACTGGGGCCCTTTTGTGTATAAAAATGATAGCCTGCAATTTGTATTGCACGATGAGGGGCGTGCAAGATGGGAGGCAGATAGTGGTGTGTATAAGTATGATTATTTTGTAAAAGATCATTTGGGTAATGTGCGCTCTGAGGTTACTTCAGATGTGTCCAGCTCTACCAACTATTTTGCTTCACACGAGGTGGCCTCTGCGGGGCTGGAAAGTTCCATATTTGCCAATCTCGCCAATGTGAGCGAGAATAAGCCTTATGGTGGCCCCGGCGATGCAAGGGCAGCGCAGCTTACGTCGTCCAACCCTAACCAGACCATCGGCACAGCTATGGTAATGCAGGTAATGGCTGGTGATGCTTTTGATGTTAGCGCCACAGGGTATTGGGATACTTTATCGGCTAACTATGCAAGCTCCTCTACCATGCTTTCTGCGCTGTTAGGAACATTGATCGGCCAACCGGGTGGTTTTAATAATGGGGAAGACAATCCGTCGGTTATCAATGCAATGTTTAGCAGCTCTAATTATCAAGGCATCTACGAAGGAATAAAGGATTCACTGATAGATCCCACAGCACCAAGAGCATTTATTAACTATCTTGTATTTGACAACCAGATGAACCTCATGCCCGACCAGAGTGGAGCGATACAGGTGAGTAATACTAAAGGCACATGGGTACCAATCGGCACAGGCACCATAACTGTTAATCAATCTGGTTACGTGGCTATCTACATGAGCAACGAACAGACGCCCATAGTATATATGGACAATCTGAGCATCAACTATTACCGTGGCAGGCTGCTGCAAACACAGCTCTATTATCCGTTTGGCCTCGACATAAACGAGGGTGAAACCACTTCACCCGATAATGTGCACAACCAATATCTCTATCAGGACAAAAAGAAGCAGGATGAATTGGGATATAATCTGTACGATTTCCATGCACGGCAATATGATGCACAGATAGGCCGCTTCTGGGGCATAGACCCGGCAGACCAGTTTCCAAGTGGATATACCGGAATGGCTAACGATCCTGCAAATAATGTAGATCCAACAGGTATGGCGGCAGGAGTACCCTGGGGCTTTAACCCAACCGCACCTGTAGATGATGGGAACCATTTAGCCCAAAGCGCAAATTGGGATCCGCTGGTAAGGGTTTTCGCACACAACGCAAATGGAGATGAATTTGTCTTCACAATGTGGACAGATGAGCTCACATCGCAGGGTATTCAGAGCGCGGCTGCCGCTGCTGCTGCGGCATCGGGAGATGGCAACTTTGGGGGAGGCGGTGGTGGCGGAAGTGACCCATCATCAGATCCTCCAACTGATGTATATCAAGCCGATCATACATTTGTTAAGCATTATGCTGACGGCTCGAATAATGTATTTATTATCAATGCAGGAATGGAAAAGGCAGCATATGAACTTGCATTTACTTTAACTTCAGTCAAAGGGTATATTAATTTTTTAGGGGGTGATTTGGCAGCGGTGGGAGTCCTTTATGATATAGCAGGGTTTAGTGCATTTTATGATAAAAATGGAACTTCTGTTGCTACCAAATTAGACGGGCTCTCTTTAGCAGATGCCAGGGATTTTACATATAACGGACAGTCTTTTACTCCCTATGCGGAAGTGATTGGCAATTTAGTATTAAAAGGTGGAGTTTTAACCCCTGGGACTGGCACCGCTACCGATGGTGATATGAGACGAAGCTATTCACAGGATTTGCCGTCTGAAGCTGGTACAGTTTCCAACATACATACGCATCCAATTTCTGAAGATGGTGAGATGCGTTCACGCTTAGGCTATATCGAGGGGCCAGGAGGCACTTTTACAGCCGGACCATCAGACAAAGGTGGCGACTATAATTCAGTTAGTCAATTCAGTATATTTAGAAGAGTAGTGGTTGATTCGAAAAATGTCTATTTATATAATTCAGATTCCCATCAAACAATAACAATATCAAGACAATAAAAACAATCAAGATGAGAAAGAAAAATTTATCTATGATTCTGACATTTATTATAATAGCGTGCAATCAACGTTCGCAGCCAGCTAAGAATTATAAATCTCAGGCCATTACAGCAAATACAAGCTTTAATTCCACTCCTGACATTATTGATTCTTTAGGATATCAAGAGCAATTTAATAAAGCTAAATGGCTGCTTTATTGCCTTTACTGCGACGATACATGCAAGTTTTGGAATACAAGCGGCATAAAAGACACATTAACAACATTAGGAACTTTAGGTTTGAAGTTCGATTCTTTATATAACAACAACGATACTTTGACATTATATTTCTCATTTTATTATCATGACACATTAAAAATAGATAACAAAGTAGCCAAGTTCCCTTATCTAACAGGAGTTACAATCAAAAAAAGGAGTGATAGTTTAGTTGCCCTTGCATCTCTTGATATTAGAACAGCTTATTGGAATCACAGTCCCCGAAGTAGGTTTGCAAATCCCCTCCAGCCAGAGGTGATTTCGTACATAAAAACCAATAAGGATAAAATAGATCCTTGGTTCCGTAACGAAGCGATAAAGCGAGCTGTCTTAGATACAACTACGAAGAACACGGGAAAATAATTATGAAAAAAAGCCATGAGTTTTCTGGTGTTTATTAATCATTATGATTTCTTGTGTTCAAAAAAATAATCGGAAAGTAGCCATACAATCTCAGCCAAGCCTATAAAACTATTTCAAGGAATTCAGGAGGCTAAATAGAAAAAAATAATATAAAATATGACAATTATAAAATCAATTCTTTTTTTCCCTTCCCTTCTGTTTGGGGTAATACAATTAAATGCGCAGACACACCAGTCAACATTTAGTATAAAAGATTTCAGGGGTTGCTGGCAATTAAAAGATATGGTTTACGAATCCAACGGTGGTCGTTATGGGCCGAAGGATGTA
>DATNFP010000143.1:0-6602 GCA_035606335.1 Flavipsychrobacter sp.
GAGGTGCTGCCATGCGCGGAGCTGCTTGCTGAGGACCGCTAAAACGCTGAGAAGGCGCAGCATTCATTCTTCCATAGGAAGGATTATTATTCATTCTTTCTGCTTGTACGGGCCGTGAATTATTATAAACTCTGTTGTTACTATAAACGTTGTTATTTTCAAAACGTTGAGCCTGTGTACGTTCCTGAGACATGCCATTTTGATATGTAGGGCGGGCATTAGTTGAATATGGACGATTATTTAAGCTGTTAACAGATGTATTGCCAACTGTACGACCAGGTAAAGAGCTAACAGGCCTTGAATAGTTGAATGGACGGGGACCGGCATTATTGCCATATCCTAATGCTGAGCGATAGCCTATTCCTGAATATCTGTTATTTAAAGTATAGCGTGGGCCATAAGATACCGAGCGGCCAGTATAGCCACCATAGCCATTATAGATACCAGCGTAGTAACCATTCCAGAAGCCACCGTAAAAGCCACCATACCAAGGGCTAGCGTATAATGGATAACCCCAACAGCTACCAAAACCTGGATAACCCCACCATGTGTTCCATCCCCAGTATGAAGACCAATAAGGACCTCCGATACCTATGCCTACACCGAAGCTTGGCCCGTACCATGGATTCCAGCCCATGTATGGATCAACATAATTAGGACTGTACCAATATGGATTGTAAAAGGAACTGTAATATCCCTGGTTGTAAAAAGGATCATCGAAACGGCGAATACGGGTAGAATATGAATTATCATCATTATAATCTACATATTCGTCTGAATTGTTATTTGAATTATTATTGTTGCTATAATTATTGTTATTGTAGTTGCCATTGTTGGCATTGTTATCCTGGTAAGGACTCTGATAAGTTTGCTGATTGTTATAATTCTGATTATTGTTATTCTGGTTATTATAGTTTTGATTATTGTTATAGTTACTATTAT
This sequence comes from Flavipsychrobacter sp., assembly GCA_035606335.1. Taxonomy (GTDB): domain Bacteria; phylum Bacteroidota; class Bacteroidia; order Chitinophagales; family Chitinophagaceae; genus DATNFP01. The sequence goes on from DATNFP010000143.1 coordinate 943, forward strand.
TGCTTCCGCGGTTACTGCCAGAATTTTGCTGATCAGAACCGTTGCTGTAAATGTCATCGGTCTGAGCATAGGAAACCATTTGGGCTATGCCAAGAAGAAGGATACCGGTTAAAAAGAAGCGTTTCATTGAATTTAGTTTTTTACGCGTAAAATTTGCTTAGTGAAATTACTACATTTGCCTGATTTCACCTAATTGACAACGAAAAGTGTGCCAAGTTTAACATGACCAATACTTTAACAACACGTAAACAGGATTATGCTCAATGGTATAATGACCTAGTGCTAAAAGCCGGTCTGGCCGATTATTCAGCAGTAAGAGGATGTATGGTAATTAAGCCATACGGGTTTGCTTTGTGGGAAAATATGAGGGATACTTTAGATAAAATGTTTAAAGATACAGGCCACCAAAATGCTTACTTTCCTTTATTTATTCCTAAGAGCTTTTTGAGCAAAGAAGCGGCCCATGTGGAAGGCTTTGCAAAAGAATGTGCTGTTGTGACTCACTATCGCTTAAAAAATGATCCTAATGGCGGTGGAGTAATAGTTGACCCCGAAGCAAAGCTGGAAGAGGAACTGATAGTAAGACCTACGTCTGAAACCATTATCTGGAGCACTTATAAAACATGGGTGCAATCTTATCGTGATCTGCCGATCCTGGTAAATCAATGGGCCAATGTGGTAAGATGGGAAATGCGCACAAGATTATTTTTGCGGACAGCTGAATTTTTATGGCAGGAAGGACATACAGCTCATGCTACAAAAGAAGAAGCTGTAGCTGAAACACACCAGATGCTGGAAGTATATGCCACATTTGCCGAGGAGTATATGGCCATGCCTGTAATAAAGGGGGTGAAAACAGCAAATGAACGTTTTGCGGGTGCAGAGGATACATATTGCATAGAAGCGCTGATGCAGGATGGGAAAGCATTGCAGGCAGGTACCTCGCACTTTTTAGGGCAAAATTTCGCAAAAGCTTTTGACGTTCAATTCACAGACAAGGACAACAAGCTTGAATATGTTTGGGCGACATCGTGGGGAGTATCTACGCGACTGATCGGCGCATTGGTAATGGCTCATAGTGATGATAATGGGCTGATATTACCACCAAAAATAGCTCCAATACAGGTGGTAATAGTGCCAATCTATAAGGGAGAAGACAGCCGTCAGCGAATAGATGATAAAACTAAAGAGATCATGAAATCGCTGCAGGCTAAAGGAATACGTGTGAAAATAGATAATGATGATAGTAGCAGGCCGGGATGGAAATTTGCAGAATATGAATTGCGGGGTGTACCTATACGAATTGCACTTGGTTTAAGGGATTTGGAAAATAACCAGGTGGAAATTGCGAGAAGGGATACCAAAGAAAAAGCTACGTATAAAGTAGACGGGCTTGCTGATGCAATGGAGCAGATGTTAAAGGACATTCAGGAAAATATGTATCAAAGAGCATTAAACTTCAGAGAAGAAAACACGACAAGGGTAGATACATGGGACGACTTTGTAAATGTGCTGGATGGGAAAGGAGGATTTGTATCCGCACACTGGGATGGCACTTCTGAAACAGAAGAGAAAATAAAAGAGCTAACAAAGGCAACTATAAGATGCATTCCTTTGAATAATAAATTAGAGGAAGGGAAATGTATATTAACAGGGAACCCTTCGGGGCAAAGGGTTTTGTTTGCAAGAGCATATTAAAAAAGCTACAAATAGTATTTCCCAACTATTTATATTTAGATAAAATAGTATCATGGATTATCGGAATGAGACGAACCAGGACATCTTTCAGATTGAAGTAGATGAGGTTGCTAAATCGTACATGCTGGAAACTGCAAGATGGGCTAAGTTTTTAGCAATATTGGGCTTTATAGCTGTTGGCCTGGTGTTTTTATTGGCGATAGTTCTGTTTATTTTTATAATTGGAAATGGTAATGCATTTGATTTATCCAATGGTTCGCAAATAGGCTTTAAAGCACTTGTTTACGCAATAGGAGCACCCTTATATTTTTATCCGGCGTATGCTTTGTATAAATTTTCGAGACTTATAAAAACAGCGCTTGTTACTTCAAACAAATTGCTGTTTGATAATGCCTTAAAATATCTAAAAGGATTATTTAAATATCTGGGGATATTAGCAATAATAAATATTGCATTAGTTGGATTGGGCATAGCATTGGTGGCTATTGCCTCTGCGTTTCATTAATGCATAACATTTTAACAAAAAATAAGAGGCACAAAATATTTTGTGCCTCTTATTTTTTACATGTAATGTATTTGTTTACATGTGAAATATTTGTTTACCCTTCGAGATGACTTTTATCCCTTCTTCCTTTAAGGAAATGGATTTATTAAGTATTTCTTCTTCATACCGATTTTTGCGATACGCGTTGAAGATCTCTTTGTGAGATAAAGTTCCTATTACTTTTTTATTGTTATCTTTTACTACTACAGGTAAATTATCTGTCTGGTATTTGTCCATAAGATCAATAGCGATACTTAACCTGTTGCTTTCGTAAACGAAGGGGCTAATTGTTTTAATTAAATCTAAAAGAAGTGTATTGTCTGAATGACTTTTATTAAATATCTCACTTCTGTTGATAGTACCCTTCAGGTTTCCACTGTTATCAACTATTACAAAGCTTGTAACCTGACCTTGTTCTTCTGAATTTGTTTTTATCCATTCGCGGGCCTCTTTGATCGTATTGTCAACACATAGAACCTTAATACTTGTTTGCATCACATCTTTCACGGCTACTTTTTGCAAAACGTCCGGTTCATAAGAGTGGGGAGCAAAAACACCTCTGCGTTCTATTTTTTCAGTCATAATAGTTCCTTTCATCAAAAAGAAAGAAATAAAATAGGAAGCAGTGCAAGCGGCTAATAAGGGTAAAAGCCCGTGAGGCTGTCCCGTAGCTTCAAATGCAAAAACAATAGATGTAAGTAATGCCCTGGAAGCCCCTGCAAACATAGCAGCCATGCCAATGAGCACACATGTCGCTATGTTTACCTCGCTACCCGGGAAAATATGCATAGTAGCTATTCCCAGCAATCCGCCAAATGCACCTCCAATTGTCAGCAATGGCGCCAACGTGCCTCCTGAAGTACCACTTCCTAATGAGATAACCCAGGAAAGGAACTTCATGAAACACAAACTAACTAAAAGTGTCAATGGCAAAGCACCTGTAAGCAGGTTTGTAATATTGGAATATCCTACCCCTAAAGTTAAAGGGGCAAAATAGCCGACTACGCCTACTGCAATAGCACCGATAGCAGGCCACCACATCCAGTGAATAGGAAGTTTTTCAAACAAGTCTTCCACCAGGTAAACCCCCTTGGATACAAACGCAGCTGCTATCCCGATAATGATACCCAATATTGCATAAGTTATCATTGCCATACTTGTGGGTTCGGGAATATCGTGCATTGCGAAAACAGGCTGTGAGCCAAATAATGCGTAATGCACTGCAGTAGCAGTTGCGCAGGATAATGCAACGGGAATAATAGAACGTGGCGAAAATTCAAATAAAAGTAGCTCGATAGCTAACAATACTGCCGCAACGGGAGTTCCGAATATGGCAGCCATACCCGCGCAGGCACCGGCTGAAAGCATTATCTTTCTTTCATTTGCTGTTATCTTCATTATCTGACCTGTGAAGGAGCCAAATGCACCCCCTGTAGCGATAATAGGACCTTCAGCACCAAACGGGCCACCTGTACCAATCGCTATTGCAGCAGAAATTGGTTTTAGAAAAGTGATGATAGGCTTTATTTTACTTTCGTTCATCAGCACTTGTTCCATTGCTTCCGGAATACCGTGTCCTCTGATAGCAGGAGAACCGAACTTTGCTATAATGCCTACAATAATTCCTCCGATGATAGGAACGAATATCACCACATAACCAAGGTTATTATTAGCTGGTGAAAGATTTTCGAAAGAGAATTTGTGATAAAAAGCAATGTTTGTAATCAGGTCTATTAAGCCTACCAATATTTTAGCAATAAAACCAATGATAATAGCATTGAAAATGGCTTGCAGACTAAGATAAAAAACTCTCTTACTTACAGGGTAATTTTTGTGCTCAAGAACTTCCGGCTCAGATTCCGCGCCTAATAAGGGGGCTACCGGAATCGCTTCCGATGAATTGTGTGTAGCTGTCAATTTCGACATGTACCAATAAATTTTAGCAGAATAGCAACGCTATTCCGGGGATTTTTTTAATGTGGCCGTGAATTATAAAAATTATTTAACGGCAGATTTGCGCGCAAAGGTAATTTGCAAAGTGATAAGAACGGTGCAAAAAAAATATAAATAATTTTAGCTGTTTTTTAATAAATAGATTTACAGTTGTTTATGTGATTAATTATAGAAAATCATACATTGTACATTTGCTCAATTTCTTTAGAGAATTTTTGTTCAATCACTTTGCGCTTCATCTTTAATGATGGCGTTAATTCTCCAGTATCAACGGTCCACTCATCAGGCATTAAGGTGAATTTTTTTACTTGTTCAGGGTGGCTGAAGAGAAGATTATATTTATCAACATGTTTCTGAACCAGATCAATTACCTGTGGTAGTTTTATTAAATCCTGATTGGTTGACGGAATTGTGAGATTGTGGTCATTTGTTTCAAAATACTTGCGTATTTGCGGTAAATTCGGAACAATCAAGGCACTTACAAACTTACGGCCGCTTCCTATTACCATCATCTGCTCGATATAAGGACTTTCCTTCATTTTGTTTTCAATAGATTGCGGCGCCACATATTTACCACCTGAGGTTTTAAAAATTTCTTTTTTGCGGTCTGTAATTTTTAGAAAACGTTCATCTATCCATTGGCCGATATCACCAGTATGCAACCAGCCATCTATTACAGTATCCACTGTTTGTTGTGGTTTTTTATAGTAGCCCATCATTATATTCGGACCCTTACACAATATCTCGCCATCTTCTGCAAGCTTTACTTCCACATTATTTATCAAAGGGCCTACTGTACCTATGCGGCGATCCTCACTTTCAAAACGATTTACAGATACGACAGGAGAAGTTTCAGTAAGGCCATAGCCTTCCATGATAATAATATTGGCACTGGTAAATATGCGCACCAATCTTTCCTGACAGGCTGCAGAGCCACTAACGATAGCTTTTACCTTGCCTCCTAATGCCTCACGCCATTTATTGAAAATGATTTTATTAGCCAGCTTTAATTGGGATTGGTACCACAAGCTACCCTTGTTTACATTGTCATATTTTTTCCCGAGTTCCAGAGCCCAAAAGAACAATGCACGAGGGATGCCTTTTAGTTGCAGGCCTGTATTCATAATGCGCTCGTACACTTTTTCAAGAAGGCGGGGCACGGTAGTAAATACTATCGGTTGCACTTCTTTCAGATTCTGGCCGATGGTATCCATACTTTCAGCATAATATATCGGTACTCCTGATTGCAAATAGATATAAGTAACCATCCGCTCAAAAATATGATTGAGGGGAAGAAAGCTTAATGCTTTGCCATTCTTATCAGCAAACGTAAATGCTGGAAGAGAATCGCGCACATTACTAACAATATTGTCATGACTAAGCATCACACCTTTGGGATCGCCTGTAGTGCCTGATGTGTATATGATAGTAGCTAACGTTTCTCCGGTAATATGCGCTAATACAT
>DATNFP010000144.1:0-13561 GCA_035606335.1 Flavipsychrobacter sp.
CAGAATGGCCGTACCGGGTATTCGCGGTGTAGTTACGGGCAAATGGGAAACTGCCGAAGGTGCAGATATTTTCAACGGCGTTGCAATGCCTGCTACCCGCAAAGAAGTACTGCAGCTTTGGGATAATGTAACCAAAGAAATAGATACATTTTGGCCTCAAATTCCAGCTCAGCACTTTCAGGATGTAGAAGTTGCTTTCGGACAATGGGAAAACCCGATCTATTCTACTATTTTTTATTTTATTGATAATGAAATTCATCATAGAGGACAGGGATATGTATATCTCCGTGCCTTAGGGATAGAACCACCTCATTTCTACGAACGCTAATCTGGCTTAGAAAGATTGTTAAGTATGATCCCTGCAATAAATATTGTTGGGATCATGCTATTATATGTTTGTGGCAACACCGAATAGCATATTGAGAAATTTTTGTTTTAAAAAATTTCTTATATTTTCAATAAAGAAAATTTTATTTTAGCTGATTGGGAATTTGCCCAATCATCTTATTTTTGAAAATGAATTACCCCGAAATAACACAAGACGACTTATTCGATTTAGGCTTTGAACCTTTTGTGAGCGAAAACTCTAAATCAATGGATTATATACATCAGGAACTTGGTATCAAGCTATGGAAAGGGATGTTTAATCCTAACCCTGAATCAAGGTTCTGGAAATGCGGCTATGGAAAAGACAAGATTCAGTTTGAGTCTCTGGAGCAGCTAAAAGAATATATGGCATCTGTTGCTGCTGCCAAATAATGATCTCTTTTACTTTCTTAATATATCCTATGCGTGATCCGGACTAAATAATCCGTAATAGTGGTATTATAAGATGCATGTTACGTTTTTCTAAAATATGCATTATTTATATGATGTGTATATCCTTCAATTACTTAGCAAATAGTACTTTTAATACTACAACAACCTACAACTTTCTCCTTTCGTTAAGTAATCGGCCTCATTTATAAACAATCGGTTGATTATAACTTAATTACAGCCATCCCCCACAATATTCGTTTCCTGCCATTTTTTTAATAGTCGCACCTCATTTTCACACACTTACGAGTAAAATATCACTGTTCACCAATTTGCGCGCTTGCCACATAATTCGCAGATTAATTTTAATCCCTAAATATGTTTTTATTAAAACCTCTATATGCATAAATTTTATAAACTATTTGTTTTAGCATTTAGCTTACTAGTTTGCTATTCTTCTGGCGCTCAGTCGGTATTGAATCCGGCTGATACACTTGTCACTTATGACAAAACCCATCCTCCTACGCAGCCTACATTTGGCCAGATCGGCAAATGGGTAAGGACAGTTCGCATGAGCTGGAACACCAGTGAATATAAAGCCTATATATATAAGGGATGCGCCTTCAGGCTTCACTATCCAAAAACCTACAATCCTACCGCTAATGATGGGAAAAAATACCCGATGATCATTATGTTTCATGGATTAGGTGAAGCAGGTGCGATCACTGATAATGAATTACAATTATTACACGGCGGCCAGCAACACCAGGCCGCAGTGGATAACGGCGTTTTTGATGGTTATGTGCTTTTTATGCAAAGCCAGGGTTTTTGGGGTACAGGTCAGTACCAATACTTGACTGAGATCATTAATTACATGATTGCCAATAATAAACTAGATCCTTATCGTGTAAGTGCGAATGGGTTATCTGCTGGTGGACAAGGAACATGGGAAATGTTATTCAATCACCCAACATATATAGCCTCTGAAGTGCCACAATCATGGAGTGAAATTGGCTATAAGGATACAAGCATTATTAATACTGTAAAGTTCACCCCGATTTGGAACTTCCAGGGTGGCCTGGATGGTGCGCCTGCTCCGTCTACTTCTGAGCAGGTTAGAGATGCCATGTTAGCTGCCGGTGGCAATTTTTTATATACACTGTTCCCTACACAGGGACACGATACCTGGGATAGTGCTTACCTGGAGCCGGACTTTTTCCCCTTTATGAACAGGGCATATATGTCTAATCCATGGCCTTTATTTGGTAGAACTGCTTTTTGTCCGGGGGATCCCATAAATGTTACAATCGGTGTAGTAAGAGGAATGAAAGCTTACCAATGGAAAAAAGATAGTACTGTTATTACAGGTGACACAACAAATACGATCATTGCCACGCAAGCAGGCGCTTATTATGCAAGGGTGAAAAGGGATACAATATGGTCAGACTGGTCGCATACCCCTGTGGTTATTAGCATTAAGACTCCAACAATTACTCCACCCATTACTGTTTCCGGTGTCATGAGTGATGTGATTCCTGCATCGGATGGCAAAAATTATGTAACACTACAGGTACCAAACAATGGCTATATAAGTTATGTATGGAAAAAAGTAGGCAAAGACAGTGTTATGGGGACACAAAGAACCTTAACTGTAAATCAGCCGGGGAGTTATATAGTATCTGTTAATGAACAGTTTGGTTGTTCCAGTGTTTTCTCGCCACCATTCGCTGTGGTAAATGCCAATGGTACTAATCCCCCATCTGCTGCTACTAATCTTGTAGCAACACCTCTTTCTTTTACTCAAATTGAATTGGACTGGGCAAGAAATCCCAAACCAGTAAATAGCGAAACAGGTTTTGAAATTTATCGTGCTGGTGCTTCTTCAGGTCCTTATACCTATATAGGAGAAGTTCCTGCCGACACAGTAACTTATATAGATACAGCTCTTACCCCTAATGTAAAATATTATTACGCTGTAAGAGCCGTAGATAGTACTGCTGCTGCTGCTCTTTCTAACCAGGCAAGTGCAACTACACAGTCTGACAAAACTCCGCCTACTCCTCCTGATAGCTTGACGGTTGTAAGTACCACTGAAAGTTCTATTACTCTTAAATGGAAAGCTTCTACCGATAATGTAGGAGTTTACAGGTATGATATATATATAAATGGCGCTAAGAGCTATACTACCGATACAACTTCATTCATTGTTAGCGGATTGCCTGCTCACCAGGGATTTGCTTTCTATGTTAAGGCGAGAGATATAAGCGGTAACGTTTCCACTCAAAGCAACCAGGTAAATGCAGCAAGTATAATGACGGGCCTGCATTACAAATACTATGAAGGTAGCTGGAGCAAGCTGCCTGACTTTAGTACACTTACTCCTATTAAACAAGGCGTAGCCCATGATCTCACTTTAACAGTTGCTAATAAGACTACTAATTTCGGGATGCTTTGGGAAGGATATATCTATGTGCCCGTTACAGGTTCATACAAGATCGAAACCTATTCTGATGATGGAAGCAAGCTATGGTTATCAACATACAACGCATCTTCCACTCCGGTAGCAAATAACGATGGAGCACACGGTGCTACTTATGCCGGTACTACAGTTACATTAACAGCCGGTGTTTACCCCATTTCTATCGCCTATTTCCAGGGATCTGGTGGTGATACTCTGGCAGCATTCTGGACTAATTCAACTGTATTTGGTACAACCACCAGACAAAAAATTGCACCCCAATATTATACAGAAGGCCATACTTATGGCCCGGTGCCTGCAGCGCCTTCAACTGTCGCAGCAACCGCAACTGCTTACAACAAGGTTAACGTTTCCTGGACAGATAACAGTACAAACGAGACTGGATTTGAAATTTATCGTGCTACAAGTCTTGCGGGAAAGTATAGCATCGTAAATACTACAGCTGCCGGTTCAACTTCTTTTACAGATACTACTGTAGCCGCTTCTACTACTTATTATTATAAGGTACAGGCTATCAATAATAATGGTGGTTCAGGATACGACCCCATATCAGTTGGTTTATTGAACTATTCTTATTATCAGGGTTCCTGGACTAAGCTTCCAAATTTTAGCACACTTACACCGGTTTCAACAGGAACTATTAATAATTTCTTGCTAACTCCTACAAAAGTAACAACCAATTATGGGTTCGTTTATTCCGGCATGATAAATATTCCTGCAACAGGAAGCTATACTTTCTACACAAGTTCTCGTGATGGAAGTGATTTATATATAAATGGAATGGCTGCTTCTAACCTGGTAGTCAACAATGATGGCGTACATAGTGCTACGGAAAAATCAGGCACTATTACCTTATCAAAGGGTTCTTATCCAATATATGTTACATTCTTCCACGCCGCTACAGGAACTGCCTCTCTTACGGTTAGTTACAAAGGACCAACTATATCCAAAATAGCGATCCCTGATACAGCGTTCATGAATAAAAATGCTATTGCTACTACTCCTACATTACCGGCTGCTCCGGGAACGCCGACAAGCTTCTTAGCTACAGCGTCATCTTCATCCATAGTCAATCAGACCTGGAATAACGTTGCAGCTGCAACCAGCTACCAGATATACAGATCAGTAGGGGACGCAACGAAGTATAGGCCATTAGCTACATTACCGGCCGGCTCAACATCTTACTCAGACACTTCTTTATTTGGCAATGTCAATTACTATTACAAAATAACCTGTAGTAATGCCGGTGGCACTTCAGGTTCGGCTGTCGATTCTGCAAGGACTAAAGATAATCGTCCGGTGATTGTGAAAGTTGCTCCGCGCCTCAACGCTCAGTACAACACTACAACCACTATTCCTTTCAGCGCTACAGATGCTGATGGTGATGCACTTGCATTTACTATACAGAATAAACCTGCATTCGGAACTTTTGTTGACAATGGTAATCAAACTGCCACTTTAACATTAAATCCGGATTCTACAATGGCAGGATATTACAGCAATATAAAAGTTGTTGTAAGCGATAACAACGGTGGATACGATTCTACAACATTCAATCTTGTTGTAAATAACCACACTAATCCTACTATTGATAGCATACCTAATTATACATTAAATGAGAATGACACATTGAGCATTCCATTAACTGGCCATGAAATAGGCTCTTCTGACAGCATGAGCTGGACAATTATCAACTTACCAAATAGCAATACTGTAACAGCTGTTTCAAATGGTGTGAACACTTTGTTCCTGCATCCTACTTATGCTGCTGCCGGCACTTATAATGTACAGGTAAGTGTAAGTGATACAGATGGTGGTTATGCTACAAGACAATTCACAATTACTGTTAACTACAAAAATCCAAATACTATAGTTTACACTCGTTTCTATGGTGGAGATGCTGGTAGTGCGCCCTGGAATACTATAACTGGTCTTACCAGCACTGGCTTCACAGACGCCAACGGCAACTCCACAACTATGGGTCTTACATTAAATACATGGTGGTATGCTTCATACAATGGTGGGCCTAACACTGGTAGCAATTCAGGTGTATATCCTGACTTTGTACTGGAAGATTACTATTACTTCGGCATATTCGGTGGCCCTGATACTGTTAATGCTTCGGTTACAGGTTTAGACACTACAAAACTGTACAACATTACCTTCTACGCAGGTAGTGTATGGGGAGGCGCATCAGATAATGGTACTACTTCTTTCAGAGTAGGCAATCAAACAGTATCTCAGGAAGTACAAAACAATACCCAGAATACACTTACTATAAGTGATATCAAACCTGATGCAACAGGTAATATTTCGTTTACTATGGGCAAAGTAGGTGCAACTACTCCTGTAGGTTACCTCAATGCGCTGGTAATTACACAATTATACGATGATGGCACTACACCTTTGGCTCCTACATCTCTCAATGCTTCACTAGTATCTCAGGGAGCACAATTATCCTGGACTGATGTCGCTTACAATGCTACAGGTTATCAGGTTTATCGCTCTACATCAGCTACCGGAACATTTAGTCTTGTAGGCACTACTTCATCTAATGCCAGCAGCTACATCGATACTACGGTAGGCGGCAATACTCAATATTACTACGAAGTTGCTGCTGTAAATACTCATGGATCTTCTCCTTATTCAAATATGGTTAGCGTTACAACTGCCGATAGGATACCAAAGATCAATCCTATTAGCACGTTGGTATTGAAGAACAATCAGTCAGCAACTATAAGTATATCAGCTGTAGATGATCCGACAGATCATATTACACTATCTGCCACAAATCTTCCTCCTTTCGCTACACTCGTGGATAGCGGAGATGGTAACGGTACTATTATTGTTACACCGGCTCTTGGAAGCACTGGATATTATCAGGGTATTGTTGTTACTGCAACCGACAACAGCGATTCAAGCAGCTCAACAAGTTTTGACATCTCAGTTGTTGATAAGGATGTAACTTCTGTTTATCTCAATTTCTCAGACGGAACTATGGCTAATAAACCATGGAACAATCTGGCAGCATGGCCATTTGCAGGTACATCATTTACTAACCTGCTTGACGACGGAAATAATAATTCAGGTTTAACAGTTACGTTTACAAACGGCTTCCAGGGTGTTGTGGCATCCGGTATGCGCCCACGCAACGGTCACGCTATATATTCTGAAGCAGTAATGCGCCCCGGTGAGTTTGAAGGAACAACCACAACAGATACTATCAAAGTTGCAGGTCTGACAGCAGGTAAAAAATACAATTTTGTATTCTTCAATAGCCATGATGATGGATTGAATGGCCTCACATACTTTACTATGGGTAGCCAGAAAGTATCTCTGAACGCTACATACAACATCAACAAAACAGTAGAGATAAATGGTATCGTTCCTGATGCAAGTGGCAATGCATATATAGCTATAGCAAAAGATGCAAAAGCCGACTATGCATTTATAACCTCTCTTATTATCGAGAGCTACGACAGTTCATTGAATCTGTTAGGTCCGTTGGGCTTGACTGTTACGAATACTACGCGTACCACAGCATCGATGCAATGGCAGGATAGATCTACTAGCGAAACAGGTTTTGAAGTATGGAGAGCAAACGATAGCGTTAGCACTTATACTTTAGTAAAAACTTTAGCTGCAGGAACCACATCTTATACAGATACAGGCTTAAGCCCCGATAGGACATACTTCTACACGGTACGTGCTGTAAATAGCACGACAGCTTTAACCTCCAGCTATAGCAACCCGGTTGCTGCAACTACGCTTGCCTACAGTGTCTATGTTAATTTCACATTATCAAACAATGCTCCTGCCCCATGGAACAATCTGGATCAGGTGCCACAACCCGGACTTACATGGAGTAATTTCAATGATGATCTGGGCAATGTTTCCAGTGTTGGCATGTCATTAACAGATATTTGGGCTGGATTATATAGCGCCGGTATGAACCCGGGCAATAACTCAGGTGTTTATCCTGATACAGTACTAATAGATAGCTATGGCCTGTTCCCAGGTGGTGTTGGTGGTTTCCAGGTTAATAACCTCGATATGGCGATGCAGTATAATCTTACATTCTTCGCCAGCTCACAGGCTTATGGAGATGTTAATACTGCCTATATAGTTAATAGCGCTACAGCACTTTCCAATGCTCCATTGCTCAATACTTCACTCAACACTTTTGGAACACTTACTGTATATGGAGTACAACCTGATGGCGATGGTAACATTAATGTTACCGTAATGCCAGGCACTTTAACTTCACAGTTTGGATTGATAGGTACATTGGTTCTCCAGGGATATTATCCTCCTGCATCAAGCAACATACCTTCTACACCAGGGTCTAGACCTTCTGGTGCTAAGCAATCACTTGCAAGTTCTGGCATAACAATAAATTCAGACGGTCTTGTTAGTGCATACCCCAATCCATTCACAGATCATTTTACATTGTCTTTGGCTAATCTGCAAAAAGGTAACAATAAAGTACAGGTTGCAGTATACGACATAACAGGTCGCATGGTTTACAAAAATGAATACGACGATCTGAATGCCGGTAACAATAATATCAGGATCGATGCAAACAAAAACTTCGACAAACCTGGAATATACCTTGTTAAAGTATTCTTCAAAGGCACAGGCACTTCAAGCGTAATGAAGCTGATCAAAGAATAACATTTAAGTTTAGTTTTAAAAAAGGATCTCAAAATTGAGATCCTTTTTTTATTCTGCTTAACATCAGAATTTAAAAAGATAATGTAACTTGATTTTATCAGGCATTCTTCTTTATAAGGCTCTCTCTCGTATGCCTATATTTTTACTGTTTATTTCTTTCTTTATGAAAACGAACTTTTACAAAAAGGATGGGCGAGACAATAGCCATTTTTCATTATTGCAATTGGGCATTATCTTATTGCTCGGCTTATCCTTAGTCAATCTGAGTTGTAAAAAAAGTACCAACAACTCTAATAATAACAATAATAATAACGCTAACCTTACGCCAAATCTACAGCTTCTTGCTGATAGCCTGGTTTCCCCTGTTTACATTGTTGAGGCACCTGATAATAGCAAAAGATTGTTCATTGTAGATCAGGTAGGAAAAATATGGATAGTTACTCCTGATGGCAAAAAGCTTCCTCAGCCATTTATAGACATGACAAGCAAATTAGTCACGCTGGAAACTTCTTATGATGAGCGTGGTTTGTTAGGTTTGGCTTTTCATCCCAATTTTAAAACCAATGGTAAATTCTACCTTTTTTATACGGCCCCTCCACGGCCTGGCGGACCCGGATCAGGTTGGAGCAGTTTAACACGCATTTCAGAATTCACCGTTTCCTCATCTGATCCCAACGTAGCAGATATATCTTCTGAAAAAGTTATTCTTGAAGCGGATCATCCTGAGCTAAACCATAATGGTGGCACTTTAGCATTTGGCCCCGACGGCTACTTATATATCTCCATAGGCGATGGTGGCAATGCAGATGATGTAGGTCCCGGCCATGTAACAGATTGGTACAGCATTAATGCGGGCGGCAATGCCCAAAATATCTACGCAAACTTTATGGGAAAGATCCTTAGGATAGATGTAAATAGTGGCACTCCCTATAATATACCTGCAGACAATCCTTTCCTTAGGTCAAAAGCATTGCCTGAAATATATGCATTTGGTTTCCGCAATCCTTATCGATTCTCTTTCGATATGGGCGGCACACATCAGTTGATAGTTGGGGATGCTGGCCAATCCCTTTACGAAGAGATCAATGTAGTAACAAAAGGGGGCAATTATGGCTGGAATGTAAAAGAAGGTTTCATCTGCTTCAATACAGATGACGATGTAGTGCCGCGTACTACTTGCCCAAGTATCGACTCGGCTGGCAATCCATTAATTGATCCTGTTATAGCAATGATAAATCACGCAAATCCTAAAGGTGGGGGCTTGGCAACGGTAATTATCGGTGGTTGTGTTTATCGAGGCACCGCACTACCTGCGTTTCAGGGGAAATATATTTTTGGCATCTTTTCGCAGGATGGTAATCCCAATGCTAAATTATATATGGCTTCCCCTGCATCATCAGGCACATGGCCTTTCGAGGTGATAAGTCTACGCGATTTTCCAAAGGATCTTGGGCAATATATAAAAGGTTTGGGGCAAGACCTATCAGGAGAAGTATATGTTGCTACTTCCTCCCAGCAGGGATTAAGTGGCACTACCGGGAAAATATATAAGCTGGTGGGAGTACAATAAATGCTACCTAATGATACTTAAAATATTGTATCTCACGCTCATGGCGTTTGGCATCTTCCAATGAATCAAATGTGCCTAAGTTTCTTCTTTTATTTGTTTTAGCATCTTTCGTTCTTGAATAAATGCGGTATTTGCCTGATTTTAATTTCCGTATCATAGCCTTACGATTTACAAGGGGAAACGTAAAACATCATGCCTCATGCTATGATTTGAAGAATTATTAACTTGGCTTTAAAGTTATAACTATACTTTATGCAGATTAGCGAAGCTGTTGCACTACTGGCAAATAATGGATTCCCTCAATCAGGATCACAAATATGGGCCGATCTTGGATGTGGTGAGGGCACCTTTACTCTTGCGTTAGCTCATCTGTTACAGAAAGGCAGCCTTATTTATGCAATAGATAAAAACAAAACTGCATTAAATAAAATACCCGATCATTACGAATCTGTATTTATTGAAAAAACCTTTGCTGATTTTGCGGCAGAAAAACTATCATTCATAAATGCCGATGGCATACTCATGGCTAATTCATTACACTTTATAAAAGATAAAGTTTCATTTATTAAAGCTGCAAAACAATATTTGAAACCCAATCATTGTTTTTTAATAGTGGAATATGATATGGATAAATCCAATCCATGGGTGCCGTACCCGGTTAGCTTTTCATCATTGCAACAACTATTCACATCATTAGGATATATACAAATTACCAAACTGCACACAAAGCCATCTGTTTATCGTAAAGAGAATATTTACTCAGCAATAATTGCTATTTAGCCACTTATTTACCTTCAGCTATCAGTTCATCTACCGCTGCTTCTGCATTTACAATACCTCCTGATACACATAGCTGATCCAGTTTTGCGTACAGTGATTTGTGGCCCGGCACACGCACATCTCCATCGTAATGCGTTACTGTTTTCATTAATACAGCTTTTACTTCGCTTGCTTTTAATTCTGGGAAATAACTGCGTATCATCGCCGCAACACCTGTTACCATTGGGGCTGCCATGCTTGTCCCATCTTCTTTTCCGTATTTATTACCCGGTAGCGTAGAATATATCCTTACTCCGGGTGCAAACATATCCACGGTCTTTTCTCCCCAGTTAGAAAATGAGGCGATCAGTCTTTTACTTTTTTTGCCGCTCGCACCCACTTCTATCCAGTTATCAGCCACACTTCCGGAGAGATAGCGTGGATTAGGGTACGATGGCATAGTATCAGTATTTCTCGATTCATTACCCGAAGCACAAACAATCAGTACGTCTTTACTACTTGCATATGCTATCGCAGAATCTACAGATCCTTTATTAGGTGATTCATATTTCCCAAAGCTCATATTAATTACCGACGCGCCATTATCCACTGCATAGCGTATTGCATTCGCTACATCTTTATCTCGCTCATCTCCCGATGGCACCGTACGTATTGGCATAATGAGTACATTATTGGCAATACCATCCATACCAATATGATTGTGTCTTATGGCTGCTATAATACCTGATACATGTGTACCATGTAATGGGTCTGGCCCCGAAACGTCATTATTACCATAATATCGTTCAGACATATTTTCAGGATGGTCGCCGACAATTGAAGCTCGCATCGAATCAGCATCCATTTTGTTGTAGGGAACAGCATTTACCTCCACTTCTTTCTCTTCTGCTATTTGCATGTCTATACTCCGGCCACCTGCCAAATGGAGTATCTGTCTCCAGAACCATTTCCTGTCAAGCTTATATAAGAATACCATGCCTCTTGCTTCACCCTGTCGTTGTTTTTGGGCTTTCTCATATTTTATTCGCAGCTTTTTATATGTTTCAAATTCTTTTGTATCCGCTACCGATAAGTGAGTAGTATCTACGCCTTTAAACTTCCGCACGTATTTTTGGTACGTACGCGTCTTTTCTTCTGCTTCATACTCAATGTCGCCATTTTTACCGCCTATAAAATCCCATCCGTGTACATCATCTGCATAGCCATTCCTATCATCGTCTATTCCATTTCCGGGTATTTCTTTAGTATTAGTCCAGATTATTCCTTTCAGGTCTTCCTGGTTTGTATCCACTCCACCATCTATTACGGCTACAATTATTTTTTTAGACGGTCTGTTTCCAAGTTTCTTATAGGCTTCTTCCACACTCATTCCATACACATGGTTCTTCTTATGGCTCAGCAATTGCCAATTATGCTTTTTAGCATGAGCATTAGAGAAAGGGATCACAAAAAAAAGGGTTATCGCTAAGGTCTTATACATGTATACTTATTGAATGGTGTACCTGCAAAATAGTACGTATGCATATATTAAAAAAGGTTACCCTCTGGAAAACTGTTTCTTTTTATTTAAAAAAAGGTTAAATCAATCAGCCTTTGCCTGTTCATGCTACAATTAATTCCTTCCCCGGGGTTTGTTGTTGCTAACTTTTTTATACGCTTGAGAAAATTGGATATATTTTTGTACTCGGAGAACACTTATGCATTCTGAAAGTAGTTTCTATTCCAGGACGAGGCAGCAAAAGAAAGGCAGCAATCTATGGGGCATAAATGGGGAATCATTGAGGCACACCGTTACATTATGCAATAATATATAACCAGGCAATACCAGTGTTTATAAATCATTTATCTGCGATAAATTCCCCAAAACAGTTTTTTATTTCCAATGGGAAATCCGGAAAGAATACTATAATAATTAAGTAACCTTTTTAACAACAAGATACTTTAGATTTGACCTCACAACCCACCTCAAAAATGCATTTAAGAAATCATACTACTGAAACTTCAACTGATATAGTTTTAATAGGCGGCGGAATTATGAGCGCTACGCTTGGCACATTGCTCAATGAATTGCAGCCGGGTATTAAAATAGAAATTTTTGAGCGGCTGGATAAGGTCGCTGCCGAAAGCTCTGCTGCATGGAACAATGCGGGAACGGGACATTCGGCATTTTGTGAATTAAATTATACTCCTCTACAGGGAGATAAGGTAGATATTTCCAAAGCGCTTCACATCACAGAGTCATTCGAGATCTCAAAGCAGTTGTGGTCATATCTCATACAGCAAAAATTTATCCAATCTCCCAATTCGTTTATAAACAGTATCCCTCACATGAGTTTTGTATGGGGAGATGACAATGTAGCGTATCTGAAGAAACGGTATGATGCAATGCGCGCACATCATTTTTATAAAGACATTCAGTATGCTGACGATTATGAGCAGTTGGCTGAATGGATCCCTCTCATTATGGAAGGTCGTGATAAATCAGAAAAAGTAGCAGCAACAAGAATTGAGATTGGTACCGATGTAAATTTTGGGACTTTAACTAATAATCTTTTTGATCACTTAAAAACGCAGGAAGGAGTCACCCTCCACCTGAACCATGAAGTTCACGACTTACATCAGGATAATGATGGATATTGGCATCTGCATATAGAAGACATTAAAGGGAAACAAAAAAAGTCAGTTAAGGCAAAATTTGTTTTCATAGGTGCGGGAGGTGGTGCATTGCCATTACTTGAAAAATCTCATATACCTGAAGGTAAAGGTTACGGAGGATTTCCTGTAGGTGGTCAATGGTTAAGCTGTGAAAATCGTAGCATTATAGAACGCCATCATGCAAAAGTATATGGCAAAGCAGGAGTTGGAACGCCTCCAATGTCTGTACCACATCTTGATTCAAGAGTGATCAATGGAAAACGTGAATTACTTTTTGGCCCGTATGCCGGCTTTTCAACAAAATTTCTGAAAAAAGGCTCATGGCTCGATTTGCCATTATCAATTAGGGTAAATAATATCAGGCCCATGGTGCTTGCAGGCATTCACAACATCCCGCTTACAAAATATCTTATTGAGCAAGTTCGCATGACTCCGGAAGAACGTTTTAAAGACCTCCAGGATTTTTTCCCGGAAGCAAGAATGGAAGATTGGGAATTAAAAATTGCAGGGCAGCGTGTACAGGTCATTAAAAAGGATGAAAAAGAGGGCGGTATTCTGGAATTCGGTACAGAGATCGTAAGTTCAGCCGACTGCTCAATTGCAGCGTTATTAGGTGCATCTCCGGGCGCATCTACATCAGTAGCCAT
>DATNFP010000145.1:0-22561 GCA_035606335.1 Flavipsychrobacter sp.
CGAATACACATTTGCTGCAGCAAACAAATTATAAGGCGCCGAGCGGTGAAAGTCAATTCGGCGCGTACCAGTTACTGAATTACACACTTAATTATGAATCACCAATAATACGGAGCTGGCCCAAATTGCAATTACAAATAAACAGTCGATACTTAGATGGGTTGTGGTATCAGAGGGTGGGATTTAACTGGCTTGCGAATGATAATAATACCATACAGCTATATGGGCTGAGCATGTGGCGGCAAAATGCAGATGAGCTGGACTACCTGATATATCCTGAAGAGTGGAGCAGCTTTGCAGGACATGCTAATTCATCGCTGAATGTGGCATGGCGGCATAACTACAATTACCTGGATGGTAATGGTGCATATACTGTTAGTATGCGTACACCAATGCTGAACAGTAATCTTGCCAATGGTTTTGACTATTCATACGCGCAGCTTGAGGCTGTTAACCATAATTATTTAGGTAAGCTGGAAGTGCGCACAAGGGTGTTTGGGCGATATGGTACGGGGAATAATATACCTTATGAAAGTGCATTGTTCATAGCGGGAGCTAACCCTGAAGAGCTGATGGATAATAAATATACACGCAGCATAGGTTTTGAGCCTACTGACTGGCAAGGATATTCGCAATATGATGTGAACCATTTCCAGGAAGGTGGCGGCCTGAATTTGAGGGGCTATGCAGGATATTTTGCACCGGATACACGAAACGGGAATATGCTGGTGAGCTATAAGGGCAGAAGCGGAGCATCGGCAAATGTGGAAGTGGACTTTGAAAACTATATACCATTGCACCCCAGACTGACAAGCAAATGGCTTCATGCTAACCTGTACGCATTTGCAGATGGTGGAGTGATGGAGTTGAGCAATTATTCATTGCCTGACTTCTGGATAACTCAGCCAACAAACCTGTGGAGCGATTTTCGCTTTGATGCAGGGGTTGGAACGGCCTTTACAATAAAGAACTGGGGCATATTTGAAAAAGCAAAGCCGCTGACCATTAGGTTTGACGTGCCCATATTCCTGAACAGGCCGCCATATTCAAATCCTCAATATACGGCGGTGAGGTATGTAATAGGAATAAACAGGGCATTTTAGCAAGGGTATTGCGGTTATAGTGTATTGTTTCTATTTTTAAATAATTATCTTGAAGGAAATATTTTAAGGTTTATATAAAATAACCTAGCAATACTCATTATAACGATCATTAAAAATCACAAAAGAACATGAAACAAAAGATTGTTTCCAGCCAGGTAGAAGAGATATTAGAGACGACAGAAGTGCGAAGTGATGTGTCGAGACGACATTTTTTGCAGCTTGCAGGAGGCATTGCAGGCGCAGGCATATTGCTTGCAGCCTGTAAGAAATCGAACGATGACAATACGGGGAAGGCACCTGCGGGTAGCTCTATTAGTGTAGGTAGTGGCGATACAGGCGTACTTAATTATGCTTATGTGCTGGAACAATTGGAAGCGGCATTTTATGAACGGGTAGTGTTAAGCCCCTATGCCAACATATCTCCGGATGAGCTAAGGTTGCTCACTGATATAAAAGACCATGAAGTAGCCCACCGGGAATTTTATAAAACAGTATTAGGGTCGAGTGCCATTGCCGGGATCAATACAGACTTCTCCTCTATTAATTTCTCAGACCGTACCAGCGTGCTTACGGCAGCAAGAGCTTTTGAAGACCTGGGAGTATCAGCATATAATGGTGCAGGCAGATTGTTGCAGAGCAGTACGTACTTATTGATGGCAGGGAAAATAGCATCGGTAGAGTCGAGACATGCTGCTTACCTGCATGATATCATCAGTAATGGGACATTTGCAGATAGTAGCGTTGTAGATAATAACGGGCTGGATCTAAGCAGAACACCTGCACAAGTGGTAGCTGCTGCAAGTGTTTATATAAACAATAAGATAGACGTAAGTAATTTGCCTAACATCTAAAAAACGAAACTGAAAATGAACTTCAATAATATATTAAACCATTTAGAAGAAGCTGATCCCGAAGTATATGAAAAATTAAGCCCACGCCGTAATGTATTAAAAAACTTTGGCCGTGTGACCTTATTGACTGCATTGCCATTTGCGCTGGGTGCTTATTTCAAAAAAGCATACGGTAAAAATACAGGGACAGTAGCCGATGCGCTGAATTTTGCGTTGACACTTGAATACCTGGAGGCGGGTTTTTATAATACTGCCATGGTAACCAATGCAGGCCTGATCCCTGCAAGTGATCAGGCTGTGTTTAATACAATTCTGAAACATGAAAATGAACATGTGGCTTTTCTGATAAATACTTTAGCTACATTGGGTAGCGCACCTATTATTAAGCCTAAATTTGATTTTACAGCTGGTGGAACTTTTTCTAATGTATTTAGCGACTATCCTACATTTTTAGCTGTGTCGCAAACACTGGAAGATACTGGAGTGCGTGCTTACAAGGGACAAGTTACGAATCTGAAAAGTGCGCCGGATGTATTAACTGCAGCTTTGCAGATACATTCAGTAGAAGCCCGCCATGCATCGCATGTTAGGCGGATGCGTGCTGCTGCAGGCGCAACATTGGCAGATGGTACTCCGCTAAAGCCGTGGATCACTGGTAGTCAGAGTGGCATAGCAAGCGCCGCTGTGCAGGCAAGCTATAACGGCGAAGACCTGACAACACAGGCAGGCGTAAAAATGATAGGATTAGATGGACAGGATATTTCAGCAAATGCTGCCAGTGAGGCTTTTGATGAGCCACTTGATATGAATACTGTACTGGCAATAGTAAATCCATTTATGATATAAAGGTTGTTTTTTTCATATGGGTGCCTGTAGATGATTTTACAGGCATTTTTATTTATGGTACATAAGCAGAATTATTGCAGTCCATTTTTAAGTAATTTGCTCATCATTTTTAACCTATTAATTGATAAAGGGTGTTAGGCTGGCTAAGAAAAGAAATGAATAGTTTAAGTAAACGGGAAATAGCCAGTTTGACAGCGCTGATGTGCATCAGCTTTGCAATTAAAATCTACCTCGCTATCAATATGCCAATACAGATAGATGAGGCATACACATATAGCTACTTTGCGAAAAGCGGGTTGCTATTTTCCATAACAGATTATACCGTCCCGAACAATCACATATTGCATACAGTTCTTACTATCCTGGCAATTCGCTTGCCTTTCGGGCCTACACTGGATATTAGATTGTTTCCGATAATAGAGAGCACCATTTGTATTTTTTTATTTTATGTAGTGTGCAGGCGTTTATTAAACGCTTCGGTTTCTATACTGGTCACAGCTATATTTTCAATAGTATTTGCAGTGGAATATTATGGATATGCGTCGCGGGGATATTCATTGGTATTACTTTTTTTTATTGTGTGCTATTACTGTGTAATGAGAATAGTACAGGGACAAAATGATAAGAAATATATTGTAACAATCAGCATCGCAAGTGTGCTGGGGCTTTATACAATGCCATCTTTTTTATATGCGTATGGCACATTAGGCATTTTTCTTTTATGCTTGTTTATCAAAAGAAAAAACTATAATGAAATTAAGCGACTAATAATTTTTGGACTGGCTACATTGGCTGTTACGTTCTTATTATATACGCCAATATTTGTTCATGCAGGCTTTAAGGCTGTATTCAATAACCCGTTTGTGCGCCCGGCAGAAAGGAAAATAGTCTTGCAAAGACTGTTACCTGGATTTTCTAACATTTACGAATTATTGTTTGGAGTGCCGTATGTTTATGTGGCAGTGGCACTGATTATTATCGTTTCATTGTTTGATAAGAATAACAAGGGGATCGCCTATCTAAATATTTTTATCGCGTTATTCGCTCTTATAATACCTATAATGCATTCGGTTATTGCTTATCCAAGGAGTTGGATATATATTATTGTTCCGATAATGATCTCTTTAGGTATAGCATTGAATGGAGTGTATAGCAGGGTGCCTTTTTATGTTAGCCTGATTGTTACTACTGTAATCTTTGCAGGACTGAATATTTTTTATTTTGAACGAGTGAGACGCTTTGATGATACATTTTTTAAAGCGAGAGATGCAGCATACAAGCTGATAAGTTATAAGCCAAGATATGTTTATTTCAATACGTGGCTGGATGGTAATATAAGGTATTATGCAGCTCTTGAGAAACAGAACTTTGATGCTACTTGCACGTATGGAGACTTCAGGTATGATCTGAAGGTAATTGGCAAAAAGCCATTTGACTATTACGTAATGTACTCGGATGAGATTGTTAAACCGGAGGATTCTTTGAAGGTAGTATATGCCAATGATGTCATTAGCATATATAAGAAACGGTAGAGGTCATTTTGGAACAGTTAATTTTAATGGTAGCGGTTGTTTACCATCAGGACTCAGCCATTTTTCATATAAGAGCCGAACGGTTTGGTAACCGTGTTTTTCAAGGAAATTTTGCATGCGTGTGTTACCAACAAGAGTAAAGCGAACAATCCTTCTAACACCTTTGTTAATATATATTTCCTCAAGTTTTGAATTCAAATTTTGATAAATGCCCATTCTGCGATACAATGGATCAACATAACCATCGGATACATATAGCTCTTTGCCAGTGTATTCTTCTATCCGGCTTTCATCAGGTTCTTCAGTATATCCGAAAATGAAACCACAAGGTTTGTTTTCTATAAAAGCAATCAGACAGGTGCCATCATTTTCTGTCTGCATTTCCATCATATGCAACAGGTAATTTTTTTCTATGTCGTTCCATTGGGCTGTTTTATCAAACATTTCCTGCTCTGATTCCTGGAGTTTGCGCATCATTTCTGAAATCATAAAATAATAATCCTTTATCTGCACAGAGAGAATATCTAATTGAGGACGCTGGTCTCCCATGATTAATTATTTTTAAAAAATTACTAAACAGGCTTGACAGGACTCCCTATCCATTCAGTATCGGATTGTAAATTTTCACCCTTCATTACCAATGATAAAGCTTCGAGACGGACATTTTCACCTATTTCGCTATCATACAGAATGATAGAGCGCGCACCTACACTGCTACGAGCGCCGATCTTTATTGGGCCAACTTTCATTACCCGATCTTCAAAAAGATGCGTTTGAGGGCCGCTATCATCATTTAGTGCCGCATCATCACCAATAGATACCATATCGAACTCAGTGAGGTCGGTGGTGTTCATCCAGACACGTTTGCCAACCTTTACTCCCAGGAAACGGAGTGCAACAGGCAACCAGAATGTCCCTTTCAGGTAATCTAAAAAGAAAGGAACAGCAAGAGCTTCGTAAGTGGTAGTAATGGCCTCGCTGCGCCATACCTTCCATGTCCACATTGGTTTTTGCTCAGTATTATATTGACCGACAGAAAGCCATTTCAGGACAACAGTTACTAAAAAAGCAGGAATACCCATGAATCCCAAATAATAGAAGGGAAGCAACAGCATTATCTTCCACCAGGGATCATCTACTATAAGGTCGTGGCCGTAGGCAATAAAAAGAATACTGAAAATAAGTACTGTAGTTTCAGGTATTAGTATACGTATAAATTCTACAAGGCTACGAGCTAAACGACGCTGCAATGATGGATAAGTAGTAAGGGATGGGGAGAAAGGATGGCTTTCCTGCCTGCGTGGCAATGCAATAGCAGGCGAGCCAAACCAGTTTCTTGCAGATACTGAACTTAACTGCATGGAGGTTGGAGGAGTAGATAGTACACCAATAAGCATGTGATCGGGGAGTTCGTATCCCTGAGGTATTAAAGCACTATTACCAACGAAAGAAGTATTGCCTATAGATGTTTTATCCAATATCAATTGCTGGCCACGTATATCTGCCTCACCAAGTGTAACTGCATCGGCGACAAAAGAGCCTTCACCTATCTCAAGAAGCGGATGGGTTACACTACTTGCTGTAGAGATCTCTGTGTTTTTGCCGACTTTAGCACCTAACGCACGGAATAATGCCGATACATATACGGTTGCATAGATAGGGTGCAAAACGATCAATGATAAAGACATCAACTGGTCGGCAAACCATTTGCGTACATATAGACGACTATAAATGGGATATTTGCCGGGCTTAATGCCCCATTGTAATAAGCGCGTAAGTAAAATGGTTTCGAAAGAGAATAATATGATATAGGTTAATGCCAATGATGGCGTAATAACCAGATAATTGAAGTTATAGTCAGGTGCGGCATTATCCATTTCATTAAGCGTGATAATGGTAGGAAGCAATGGCAACAGGATGGCAAAAGGGAATATCAATAAAGCCAGCATGAAAATACCACAATATTTAAGCCGTGTTGCTTTTGAAACCGGAAGAGGTTGTGGCAATTCATCAATAGATTTCTTTGTGGTGAATTGCGCGGGGCTACCCTGCCATACCTCACCTGTCTTAATTGTTTTACCCGGCTGCAGGTAACTCAAATCCTGCAACTCTCCCCATGCTTCGATAGTAGTATCTCCGCCTATCACCGCGCTGCTTCCTATATAGGCATGATCTCCAAGATGTATCTTCCTGAGCTTAAGCAATCCATCCTCTACTACTGCATTATTAAGCATAACAAGAGAGCTTAAGCTTACGTCACTACCAATAGTTACAAGATCTTCGGCGCCAATGCTGATATTACTTAATTGTGCATCAGCAGCAACCTTAACACCCATCATTTTTAAATAGAAAGGGTACAAAGGGGTACCTGTAAGGAATTGTATAGGCATTAAACGCTGCAAAGTTTTCACAAACCACCAACGGAAATAATAGCTACCCCATAATGGATAATCCCCCTCCTTCATTTTGCCGATCAATATCCATTTTACCAAAATACATACAAATGAAAAAAACGGAGGAATGAGGCAAAACAGGCATAAGGAAGTGATGATAGCATAGCTAAGTTTGTCGGTGGCCTGCTCTACATAATAATAACCTAAATACGGAAGGAATATCTGTATGGCAAACAGCCCATAAATAACTAATAATGCAATAGTTTGTGCTAAGCCACATATAGCATATCTCCACCGGGAGACTGAAAGAAAACTGCGGGGAGCTTTGTTTTCGTTTGCACCAGCTTTCGCTTCCCATACTGATACGAGCCTTTTTAATGGCCGCTCCAGGTAAATATCTTTTAAGGATGCCTTGGCAAGATTGCCCTCGCGACGAAGATGGGAGACAAATGCCGCTGCCAACAAAGAATGACCACCGAGGTCATTGAAAAAATCCTGCTCAAGGTTAATCTGGCGGTTTGGGAAAACTTTATGCAGTCCGGCAATTATTCTATCTGCAACCGGAGCATTTTTATCAATTACTATATCGGAAGCAACAACATTAGTTAACGATACCGGGATAGGAAGAGATTTACGATCTATCTTACCGCTTGGCAGGCGCGGCATCTCCGGCAATGTGACAATGACGCCGGGCACCATGTATGGAGGCAAAACTTTAGCAAGCTCCGATCTTAAATATGCTTCATCGAATAGCGTTAAGTCCTCCAGCAAAACATATCCAACTAATTGTTCCTGGTCGTTATTATCTTTTTTTACAGCTACGGCAGCCGCTGAAATGTTAGGCAGATTATTTAGCTTGGTCTCAATTTCCCCTAATTCTATACGATAGCCTCTTAATTTGATCTGGTCATCAAGACGACCATAAAAATCTACGCTTCCGTCTGTTTTGATGATCGCCGCATCTCCCGTGCGGTATACGAGATCGCCAGGCAGCATGGATAGTGATGCTGATTTGGAGACAAATTTTTCACTGGTAAGCTCGGGACGATTAATATATCCCCTGCATACTCCAGGCCCAGTGATGATAAGCTCGCCTCTTTCGCCCAATAGCAAAACATTCAATTTCTCATCAACCACAGCGAGATTATAATTAGGGAGCGGTTGGCCAATCGTTATATTATCTCCGGGCTGCAATGATGCTATTGTGGCCGTTACAGTGGTCTCGGTAGGACCATAACTATTAAAGAACTGACGACCGGGTATAGCCCATTTGGAAAGTACCTGTGGCGTGCAAGCCTCACCGCCGGCATTGATAAGACGTAAAAGAGGTATATCATCTTCCATTACTGCCAACAGACTGGGGACAGCATGGAGAATTGTAATATTTTGTTTGCGTAGAACGTCACTAAGTTCATCGATGGACTTTGCCGTAGTAGCATCGGCAACCCATATAGTGGCACCTACAAAATAGCTAACCCAGGTTTCTTCACACCACATATCGAAGGAAACGGAAAAACCCTGGTAAACTTTATCGTCAGGACGAATATTAAAGACGCTTTGCTCCGCTCTTATTAAATGGCATATTGCGCGATGTGTGATTGGAATACCCTTAGGCTTGCCTGTGCTCCCTGAGGTGTATAATACGTACGCCCAATTATCAGGTTGAGGGCCGGGAGGATCCAGAATGACTTCCTGAGCCTGTGGCATTGGAATAACAGAAAGGACCTGACAACTAACATTTAAATCACTATCGCTAAAACAAGCAGCGGCACCTACTTCGGATAATACTATTTCAACACGCTCTGCAGGCATTTCCCTGTCAAGAGGCACATAACTGGCACCAGCCTTGACAATACCCAAAATAGCTACATGTAATTCTAAACTGCGAGGCCACCACAGACCAACTTTATCGCCGCGGCCAACTCCTTTTTGTTCAAGGTATGATGCAACGGCTTCGCTCCAGCGATCAAGCTCACTATATGTGATGCTTTTATCTCCAAATATCAGGGCAGTTTTGGACGCATATCTTTTAGCGGAATTACGGAATAAATCCACTAATGTTTCTTCATGTAGTAAATCCGGACGATTGGGCCCAAGAACAATGCTGATTGAATCCATATTTAACTGCTCCGTAAAAAATTCATTCCTAAAAAGTTACAATGACAAATAAATTGCCATCCTTAATCTTTTTATGTTCCGCAAGTATACCTTTTTTTTGATAATAACGGGTTCCTCTGACTTTTTACAGTAAAAAATTTCTTAAAAATAAAAATAGATAAGTGTAAAAGCGCAAATAAAGTGCCATTTATCTGTGCAAAAATATGCTACTTACAGATATTTTATGAAATTTAAGGACTACAGAGCAGCTTAGAAGTTTAATCGGGTGCAGATATAAAAAATTATTTTTTATAGCGTTGCTTTAATACTTCTTCTATGTCGCTTAATTGAAGTTCTTTTTCGCGTAACAATATTAAAAAGTGAAATAACAGATCTGCAGCTTCATTTTTAAAAAGATCTATATTATTATCTTTTGATTCAATTACAAGCTCTATAGCTTCTTCACCTACTTTTTGAGCGATCTTATTAATGCCTTTTTTGAATAAGGAAGAAGTATAGGAAGTATCTAAAGGATTATTTCTTCTGTCATTTATTGTTTTCTCAAGCAATGGAAGAAAAGATAATGATTGATTTTTTTCTCCAAAGCAGGTATCGGTACCCGTGTGACATACTGGGCCTGTGGGATCAACCTTTATTAATAAACAATCGTTATCACAATCGTTTAGTATTTCGATCACATTTAAGAAATTGCCAGAAGTTTCCCCTTTTAGCCATAAGCTTTTTTTAGACCGGCTATAAAAAGTAACCTTTCCATCGGCGATCGTTCTTAAATAAGCTTCTTCGTTCATGTATCCAAGCATCAATATCTTGCCAGTTTCTGAATCCTGAATAATAGCGGGAACCAATCTATCCACATTCTTTGCAAAATCCAGTGTCATATTCTAATATTTATTCCGTTAGTTTTTAGAAATTTTTTCAAGACAGGTATTTCCAATTCCTTATTATGGAAAATGCCTGCAGCCAGGGCAGCATCGGCATTCCCTTCACTGAATACGTCAACAAAATGCTGAACATTGCCTGCACCGCCGCTAGCAATAACAGGTATCCCGATAAGGCTATGGACTGATTTAATTAATTCAATTGCAAATCCCCGTTTTGTTCCGTCATTGTTGATCGAGGTAAGTAATATTTCCCCTGCTCCTAATTGAGTAGCTTGTTGAATCCAATCTAATGTGCGTATTTCAGTGGAAACAGTTCCACCATTTAAATAAACAAACCAATCATTGTTCAGATACATTGTGTCTATTGCTATGATAATGCACTGACTTCCGAAAATTTTGGCCATATCATTTATCAATTGTGGGTTTTTTACTGCGGCTGTATTCACAGATATTTTATCTGCGCCTGCATTTAGGAGTGCAGATATATCATCTATACTACTCACACCACCTCCTACTGTAAAAGGTATATTGATATTTTGCGCTATCCTTTTTACAAGTTCCACAAGTGTCTTCCTTTTTTCGTTAGTAGCAGTGATATCAAGAAAAACAAGTTCATCAGCACCTTGCATGGCATAATATGTAGCCAACTCTACAGGATCACCCATATCGCGAATATTTTCAAAATTTATTCCCTTTATCGTCCTTCCGTTTTTTATGTCAAGACAGGGGATTATTCTTTTTGTCAGCATCAATTTATGTATTGTTTCAGTTCATCAAACCTGATCCGGCCTTCGTAAAAAGCTTTACCTATTATAACCCCTTTGCAACCTATTTGCTGCAATAATTCAATATCAGCAATACATGATACACCTCCGCTTGCAACGAGCTGCAGCTCAGGAAATGAGCCAAGAAGATTTTTGTAAAGCTGTGATGAAATACCTTGCAACATGCCATCCATTGCTATATCTGTACAAAATACCTGGCGAATATCATTAGCATAATAAGTCGCAATAAAATCGGAGATATTTATTTCTGTTTGTTTCGCCCAACCATTGATGGCGATCATATTATTGTTAACATCAGCACCAAGAAATATTTTATCTGCTCCCCAACTTTTTGCCCATTCTAAAACAACATCAGGTTGTAATGCAATGCTACCTATACTGATCATTTTTGCACCGGCATTAAGTACAGATAAAACACCTTCTCCAGACTTGATGCCGCCGCCATAATCAATAAACAGACCAGTGCCTGATGCTATGTCGTATAGAGACTTGATATTTATGATTCTACCTTGCCTAGCTCCGTCGAGATCAACAATGTGCAGTCTTTTAAATCCTGCAGCTTCAAATTCTTTAGCCACTTCAACAGGCGATTCTCTGTATATTTTTTGTGAAGTATAATCTCCCTGTGATAAGCGAACGCATTTACCACCTATGATATCTATTGCCGGAATAATTTCTATCATAACCGTATAAAATTTTCAAGAATTTTTTGCCCCGCGACACCTGATTTTTCAGGGTGAAACTGGACGGCGTAAAAATTATCTTTTTGCAAGGCCGCGCTATATTCACCATCATAATCAGTGGTCGCAGTGGTGTCATTGCCTACTCCAACGAAATAGCTATGCACGAAATACATAAACTCATTTTCATTTACCCCACGGAAAAGCTGAGATCTAAGTGAAGTGACATTATTCCAACCGACGTGAGGTGTTTTGACATTTGAGGTAAATTTTTTAACCTGATCTTTAAAAATACCAAGGCATTCAGTATTACCTTCTTCTGAAAAATCACAAAGCAATTGCATGCCCAGGCAAATGCCTAATAAAGGTTGTTGTAATTGCCGGATCAGTTTATCAAGATTCTTTTCTTTTAAACAGCTCATGGCAGGAGCAGCAGCTCCCACTCCAGGAAGAATTACTTTGTCTGCACTTAAAATTTCTGAAGCATCGTCGGTTACAAACGCATTGATACCCACGCGTTGCAAGCTAAAATCTACGGAACAGATATTACCTGTGTTATATTTTATGATCACAACTTTCATATTACTCCTTTTGTGGTCGGTAGAACCATATTGTTTTTGTCTGTCTTAACAGCCATTTTTACAGACCTGGCAAAAGCTTTAAAAATTGCTTCTATTTTATGATGCTCATTGATGCCTTCTGCCTTGATATTAAGATTGCACCTGGCGCCATCGCAGAATGACTTGAAAAAATGATAGAACATTTCGGTTGGGACATCGCCGATTTTTTCACGGTTAAAAACTACATCCCATTGAAGCCAGCTTCTGCCTCCAAAATCTATTGCTACCTGTGCGAGACAATCGTCCATTGGCAGACAATATCCATATCTTTCAATCCCTTTTTTGTCACCTAATGCTTTCAGCAATGCTTCGCCAATAGCTATACCGGTATCTTCGATAGTGTGATGTTCGTCAATATGCAAATCTCCGATCGCTTTTATTTTAAGATCCATGTTTCCATGCCTTGCCAATTGCTCCAACATGTGGTTAAAGAACTCTAACCCTGTAGATATGGAATATGCGCCTGTGCCATCAGGATTTAATTCTACACTAATATCTGTTTCTGATGTTTTGCGGGTATAATTGACTTTTCTGTAAGAGGAACAGAGAAACCTGTATATGTCATCCCAATTGTTTGTAAAAAGCGAAATCTCATCTTTTAGGGAAGAAGCATCGTCATAGTTTTGGATAAAAATCGTTTTTGCACCCAGGTTTTTGGCTAATTGTACATCAGTAGGCCTGTCACCGATCACATAAGAATTCCCAAGGTCGTATAGACCGGTCAAATAACCTCTCAACATGCCAATGCCGGGCTTGCGTGTATCTTTATTTTCATGGACAAATGATCTATCTATGTGAATTGCTGAAAATGTAATTCCTTCAGCACTTAGTATATCTAATAGTTTTGATTGAACTATGTTGAAATTTTCTTCAGGATAATTATTTGTTCCAAGTCCATCCTGGTTTGTCACCATTACAAGCTCATAGCCCAATTGTGAAATAAGGTATAGATTCCGGATAACACCTGGGATGAATGATAACTGCCCGAGAGTATCCACCTGAAAAGTAACAGGGGGCTCTTTGATAATTGTTCCATCACGGTCTATAAATAATACCTTTTTTTTCATGATAGATAATTTTTGAAAGCATTTAATAAAAGACTATTTTCTGAAGGGGTACCAACGGTTATACGTAAACAATTGTCGCATAGCGGCATTGAGGATCTGTTGCGGACAACAATGTTTTGCTTTAGTAAATAATCATACAGACAATTCGCGTCTTTGACCCGGATCAAGATGAAATTTGCACAGGAAGGATATATACATTCAATAAAACTGAATTGCCTCAATTGCATAGATAAGTAGAAGCGTTGCTCATTAATTTGGGTTATCCATTCTTCTACAAGGGCTTCTTTTGTAAGGGCGTTGAGGACAGCTTCCTGAGATAGCAGATTTATATTGTAGGGTGCTTTTATCTTATTTAGAATCTCTATTATGGCAGCGGAAGCATAGGCACAACCCATCCTTAGTGCTGCTAAGCCCCAGGCTTTTGAGAATGTTTGTAAAATGACAACGTTAGGATAATTATCGAGTTTTTGCAGCCAGGATTTTTCTGAAGTAAAATCTATATATGCTTCATCTATAACAATGATCCCGCTAAAATTTTCAATTAACGTTATTATGTCTTTTTCATTTAGCAAATTTCCGGTAGGATTATTTGGCGAACAGATGAATATGAGTTTTGTATTATCATCTATCTCATTTACTATTTTATTTAAATCCAACTGAAAATCTACAGTTAATAATATTTTCTTAACGGCAACATCATTGATCCGGGCTGCAACTTCATACATTCCATAAGTAGGCGGAAAGATCAATATATTATCCTTCCCCGGTTCGCAGGTTGCACGAATCAGCAAGTCTATAGGCTCATCGCTTCCGTTGCCAAGAAAGATATTTTCTGTCGGGATCTGTTTCAGCTTGCTGATCTTTTCCTTTAGTTTTTTCTGAAGCGGGTCGGGATAACGATTGTATCTATTTCCAGAAGCTGAACCTATACTATTTTCATTTGCATCAAGAAAAACAGAAGCTACCCCATCGTATTCAGAACGGGCAGAAGAGTATGGGATTAATCGCTTAATGTTTTCCCGGATTATTCTATTAAGATCAAATGTGCTCATAATTTATTTTGTTCTGATCGTTATTGCATTTGCATGTGCTTCAAGTCCCTCAGCTAAAGCCAGCTCTGTAATTGTATTGCCAATATTTTTGAGTCCCTGTTGTGTTAACTTCTGAAAAGTTATTTTTTTAAAAAAGCTGTCTAACGAAACGCCACTATATGCCTTAGCGTATCCATTTGTAGGTAGCGTATGATTAGTGCCTGACGCATAATCACCAACACTTTCAGGAGAATAATTCCCCAGGAAAACAGAGCCAGCATTGACAATTTTTTCCGCAATTTTTTCGTCGTCCCGGCATGCGATAATTAAGTGCTCAGGAGCATAGGCATTTAACAACGAAACACCTTCATCAATATCTTTTACCAAAATAGCTATGCTATTGATCAGTGCCTGCTGTGCAATGCTTTTTCGTGGCAGGGCCTGCAATTGCAGTTCAATGCATTGGGTTATTTTTAAAATAAGATCTTCATCAGTGCTTATCAATAATACCTGTGAATCTGCACCGTGCTCTGCCTGTGATAACAGGTCGGCAGCTACATATTCTGGAACGCATGTATCATCAGCAATGATGGCTAATTCGGAAGGGCCGGCAGGCATGTCGATTGCAAAGCCTTCAGCCGCAAGCAACATTTTAGCGGTTGTTACATACTGGTTACCGGGGCCAAATATTTTATATACCTGAGGTATTGTTTCTGTGCCATAGGCCATCGCGGCTATAGCCTGTGCACCTCCTATTTTAAATAATCTGCTAACACCTGTTTTTTGTGCTGTGTATAAAATGGCAGGGTGAACATTTCCTGTGTTATCAGGCGGGGTACAAACTGTAATTTCTCTGCAGCCGGCAATTTTCGCAGGTATAGCCAGCATTAATAATGTGGAAAAGAGCGGGGCAGTACCTCCAGGGATGTAAAGGCCCACTTTTTCTATTGCAACTGACTTTCGCCAGCATTTAATGCCGGGAAATGTTTCTATTATTTGCAGCTGCTCTTTTTGTGCTGCGTGGAATAGGCCAATGTTGTTTATTGCAATGTTAATTGCTTCTTTTAATTCATTGCTAAGCAGACCGGATGTATCCCATTCCTGTTTTGGAACTTCAAATGAAGGCATAGTTATTTTGTCCAGTCGTGATGTAAGTTCTTTTACTGCCTCATCTTTTTTTTCTTTTACAGCATATAGTATCTTATCTACCGCTGGCCTTATTTCCATGCTGTCTTGTGCCGTTCGCTGAAGCAGTCCTGGCCATACACTGGGTTGAGGGTATTTTATTAATTGGATCATAAAATCATTTTTTCTATTGGTGCTACAAGTATACCCTGGGCGCCTTGTTCTTTTAAGTTTTCTATAATATTCCAGAAGTCGTCTTCGTGTACAACTGAATGCAGCGAGCTCCATCCCTCTATTGCTAATGGCAGGATAGTCGGACTTTTCATTCCAGGAATGATATTGGATATTATATCCAGCTTATCATTTGGAGCATTCAGCAAAATGTATTTATAGCGTTTGGATTTTTTTACCGCCTGAATGCGGAATAATAATTTTTCCAGAAACGCTTTTTTCTCTTCCTGTAAATTCTCATTGCTAATAAGAACTGCCTCCGACCGGAGTATCACATCTGTTTCTTTAAGCCCATTTAAGAATAAAGTGCTGCCGGAACTAACGAGATCACAAATTGCATCTGCCAAACCTATGCCTGGTGCTATTTCTACAGAACCACTTATATCATGTATCTCCGCATTTATATTGTTTTTTTGCAGAAAGCCATTTAACAATATCGGATAGCTTGTGGCGATCTTTTTATTATTCAGCCAACCGGAATTATCATATACATCATTCCTGGGTACTGCTATAGATAGCCGGCACTTGGCAAAGCCGAGTTTCTCGACAAGCTTGGTTGCCCTGTTCTTCTCAAGCATTATGTTTTCTCCAACGATCCCTATGTCGGCAATTCCATCTTCAATGTATTGAGGAATGTCATCGTCGCGCAGTAACAGCACCTCAAGGGGAAAATTGAAAGCTTCTGTGAGAAGCTTATTCACCCCATTGTTTAACTCTATTCCGCACTCTTTGAGCAGCTTTACGGAGTCTTCGTGCAGCCTGCCTGATTTCTGAATTGCAATTTTTAGCTTCATAAGCAATAAATAAAAAAGGCTTACCGATCAGGTAAGCCTTTGAAATGATATAATTGTATTTGGTACTACACAATATCATCCCAGCTTACCGTTGGGGTAAGATGATGATGATGTATATGCAGATTTTGAATCACTATAAATTGTTATTTGTGGGGCAAAGATAAAATAGAATTTTTCTTATTACCAAATTTATGTTGAACGCATTTAATTGTAAGTGCTATTCTGCATTATTGCAGTATGAGCAGATATTTTTTTTAAAAGCGACCCTGATTCTGAAAAATTTAAGGTTTGACGGCCATCGCTAACAGCTTCTTCCGGGTTTTCATGTACCTCATAAATCAAACCATCAGCACCCGCTATGATAGAGGCCAATGCTATGGCAGGAACAAATTCCCTGATGCCAATGCCATGTGATGGATCAGCAATTATAGGCAAATGTGTTTTTTCTTTTAGCAAAGGGATGGCATTGATGTCGAAAGTATTTCTATAAGCATTTTCGAAAGTCCTTATTCCTCTTTCACATAGCATTAATTTTTCATTGCCGCTTGAAAAAATATACTCTGCAGAATGTAATAGCTCATCTATGGTGCCGCTGATGCCCCGTTTTAGCAATACCGGTTTATCTACTTTGCCTAAGACATCCAACAAATTGAAATTTTGTGAATTTCTTGCACCGACCTGGAAAATATCAACATAGTCGTACATGCTTTCGATCTGTTCTATTTCCATGATTTCCGTTATAATGCGGATACCGTACTGATTACAGATGTTGTGAAACATCTTCAATCCTTCTATGCCCATGCCACGAAAGGTATATGGCGAGCTTCTCGGTTTAAAAACACCGCCGCGCATTATTTTAATATTATTCTCAACAAGATGCTTTACAATTGATAGCACCTGCTCTTCGCTTTCTATGGCACATGGTCCAGCAATAATGGAGCAACTGCCGTCACCAATAATTATATTATTTCCAAGATCAACCTGGCTTGTGGCTACCTTCCATTTTCTCGAGACCAATTTATAGCTATCTGATACTACATGTACATCTTTGACGCCGCTTAGTGCCCCGATAAAGCGGATATCAATTTCATTTTTGCCATGACAAACAAGATAATATGCCTGCTGGGTAGTTACTTGTGTAATGGTGTATCCGAGACTTTTTATTTTGTCAATAGTTTTTTGAATTTCAGGAGCGGATAACTGTTTATCAATTTGTACAATCATGATCTGAATGATTTAATAAAACTCTGAATAGATAATTGAAGATCAGCATCCCCGCCTGCTATAGACCTGATAAAGCTGCTGCCAATGATGGCACCTGTTACATATTCATTTACGATCTCAAACTCGTGCTTGCTACTGATGCCAAACCCTGCTAAAACCTTATTTCGCAAAGGCAATTTTTTAATGCGATCGAGATATTGAAAATGGCTTTCTGTAAAAGCAATTTTGTTGCCGGTTGTGATTGGTGACGTGACCATATAAATAAATCCATCAGATAAGTCATCTATCATCTTAATTCTCTCTTCATTTGTTTGGGGTGTGATCATAAAGATCATTTTTAAACCGTAATATTTAAATGTGTATTTGTAACTGGCTTCATATACTGAAGTGGGAAGATCGGGAATAAGAATGCCATCTATACCACAATCTTTTGCTTTCTTACAGAAATTATTAATGCCGAATTGCATAATGGGATTAAAATATCCCATGAGAATAAGTGGTACTTGTGTATGCTGACGGACATCTTTCAACTGATCGAAAAGAAGGGAAAGAGACATGCCATTCTTTAAAGCAATTTGGCTGCTTTCCTGTATTGTTGTCCCATCAGCTACAGGATCTGAAAATGGCATGCCGATCTCTATCATGTCGACCCCTTCGCAGGAAAGAATTTTAATAATATCTATTGTGCTATCAAGCGTTGGATGCCCGGCTGTAAAATATATTGAGAGTATATTGTTTTCTTTCTTTTGAAATAATAATTCAATCCTGTCCATTTTTTTGGTGTTTTATATAAGTGTCTAAATCTTTATCTCCTCTACCTGAGAGACATATAACTATGCGTTGATCATTTTTGAATTTTATGCTATCTAAAGCTGCCAGTGCGTGAGCTGTTTCCAATGCGGGAATAATCCCTTCGAGCTGCATGAGCCTGTAAGCAGCAGTCAGTGCTTCTTCATCGGTTGCAGTGATATACTCGGCTCTTTTTGTTTTAAATAAATGTGCATGTAATGGCCCGATGCCCGGATAATCCAACCCGGCAGAAATACTATATGGCTCTATAATTTGTCCGTCATTTGTCTGCATCAGGTAAGTTTTGCTGCCATGAATGATGCCTGGTCTTCCATGTGCTAAGGTAGCTGCTGTTTTAGTGGAATTTAAACCCATGCCGGCTGCCTCTACCGCAATTAGCTTTACCATATCATTGTTTAAAAAGTGAAAGAAAGCGCCGGCTGCATTACTGCCGCCTCCTACACATGCTATGACTGTGTCGGGATAATCTCTGCCTGTTTTCTCTTTTAGTTGCGACGCGATTTCTTTACTTATTATACTTTGGAAATGCGTAACGATGTCAGGATAGGGATCGGGGCCAACTACCGAGCCGATTATGTAATGTGTTTGTTCTGGATTATTAATCCAATCTCTTATAGCCTCGTTTGTGGCATCCTTCAATGTTTTACTGCCATTTGTAACCGGTATGACCTCTGCTCCAAGCAGCTTCATTCGATCTACATTAGGATATTGACGAGCCATGTCTGTTTCACCCATATAAACGATACATTTCATATTCATTAAAGCACAAACGGTAGCAGTGGCTACACCATGTTGTCCCGCCCCCGTCTCAGCAATGATGCGACTTTTCCCCATTCTTTTAGCCAACAAGATCTGCCCGATAGTATTATTTATTTTATGTGCTCCGGTATGGTTCAGATCCTCTCTTTTGAGATAAATATTTGTATTATAATAGTGAGACAATCTTTTTGCGAAATACAATGGAGAAGGCCTGCCTACATAATCTTTTAGTAAGCTGTCGAGCTCATTATGAAATAGCGGGTCCTTAATTATTTCTTTGTAATTGTCTTTTAATGCGACAACATTTGCATGTAGCATTTCCGGGATAAATGCACCGCCAAATATCCCATAATATCCGTGTTCATCAATTTCGTATCTCATGTATAAATGATTTGATTTTATCAATGTTTTTTAATCCTGGCTCTATTTCAAATTTGCTATTGATATCAATGGCCATAAATGACGGATGATTTAACTCTAATATTGGCTTTACATTTTCCAGGCAGATACCGCCACTTAGAAAAAAGCTTTTTTCCAGTGTGTAGTTATTGAGCAATTCCCAATCAAAAACCTGTCCACTTCCTCCGTAATCCTGAGAAGGAGAATCGAAAAGGAAGTGATCGCATACATCCTGATAATCTTTTAAAATATTAAAATCAAAAGAATGAGTGATATGAAAAGATTTTACTATGGGAGCTAACTTCCTTACATTCTCACAAAATTGTGGCGTTTCATTTCCATGAAGCTGTATTATATCAAGCCCAAAATCTTTTACAATAGCTGTTATGACGCTCTTGTCCTCATCTACGAAAACGCCAACTTTTTTTACTTCCTTTATCAGTAGTGTATATGATGGTAAAAGTCTTTCATTACCGACATATCGTTTTGAGCCTTTGTAAAATATAAATCCAATGTAATCGGGTGCCAGTTGAATAACGGATTGGATATTGCTGATGTATTTGAGACCACAAACTTTAATTTTCATGAACAGGCTGTTTTAATTGCTTAATAAAATCGCCGCAGGATCTTTCCGGTAAGCTGTTTCTCATAAACTGTTCTCCAATGAGTAGCCCATCGTAGCCTGCATCTATTAGTTCTGATGCGATATGAGGTGTGGTGATACCGCTTTCTGATATTTTGACAAAGTCCGAAGGCAGATAAGGCAATAAATCAATTGAGTTTTTAAAATCGGTTTTGAAAGTGCTGAGATCCCTGTTGTTGACTCCAATAATGTCAATAAAAGGATTGATCGCTTTAAGCTCTTTTCTGCTATGAATTTCCAGGATGACCTCTAATTGGAATGATCTTGCGAAACGAGCGATCTCTTTAATTCGTTGTGCAGGCAGAACAGATGCAATAAGTAAAATAGCATCCGCACCAATGGAACGCGCTTCGATAACCTGGTACTCGTTGATAATGAAATCTTTTCTGAGGATAGGACAATAATTGTATTTTCTTGCAATGGTGAGATCACTATTTTGTCCGCCAAAAAAAAGCTCATCAGTCAGTACAGATAAGGCACTGGCTCCCGCCTGCATATATCCGATAGATGTTTTTTCAATTGACGCATACTTATTAATAATGCCTTTGGACGGGGACTTCCTTTTTATCTCTGCGATTATGCCGCTTTTGTCTTTTCTTGTTATATAGTTGCTCAACGATACGGTGGGTGCTTTAAAATGCAATGACCGTTCTAATAATTTAGCAGGATATAGTGTTTCACGTTCTGCAACTTCATTTTTTTTATGAGCAATTATTTGTTCCAGTATATTCATGGTCAGTTATTTATTATTTTCTTAAAAGATTGATATGCCTTACCCGATTGCAGTGATTCCTTTGCCATTTCAAAACATTCATAAAGTGATTTGTCGGGATATGCGCAATGAATAGCTACTCCACTATTAACAATAGTCACCTGAGTTTGAGCGTATGTGCCTTTCCCTTGTAATATTTTTAGAAAAATAGAGGCAGCATCCGCAATTGTATTGCCCGCGTTTAAATCGTGTGAATGTATTTGTTCAAAACCAATTTCATCAGGGTCTATTAATTGCTCTGTTCTATTTGACAATATCTTAAATGGGCAGGTTAATGATATCTCATCATAGCCGTCTGTGGAGTGGATGATCTTATATTGTAAGGATGTCTCCTGAAGGAGATAGTGATACATTCGCATTAATTCCAGATGGCTTACCCCTAACAGTTGTTTTGCAGGAGAAGCAGGATTAGTAATTGGGCCTAACAGATTAAAAAAGGTGCGCACACCCAACTTTTTTCTGATAGCTGACAAATTTTTCATTGCAGGGTGGAATAATGGAGCATGCAGAAAACAAATATTAGCAGACTCTAACTGACGTCTTAATAAAGTGCAATCAGAAGAGAATGTATACCCCAAATACTCTAACAAATTTGATGATCCACTTATGGAAGATGCTGAGTAGTTGCCATGTTTAGCCACCTT
Source organism: Flavipsychrobacter sp. (assembly GCA_035606335.1). Classification (GTDB taxonomy): domain Bacteria; phylum Bacteroidota; class Bacteroidia; order Chitinophagales; family Chitinophagaceae; genus DATNFP01. Next base: position 21,309 of record DATNFP010000145.1, read on the forward strand.
TATACCGGCACCTGCAACAACAAAAGCTGAAACGGTTGAAATGTTAAAAGTGTTTTTACCATCGCCACCAGTGCCGACAATATCTATCACATCAGCACCTTGCAGATCAACTTTGGTGCATAAATGCATCATTGCCTCCCGAAATCCTATCATTTCTTCTAATGTGGGATAGCGCATCAGATAAACAGATAATAGGCTGGCTACCTCGCTTTCATTAAAGTCATTAACTGCTATTTGTAATAGCACATTATAGGCTTCAGTTTGGTCTAATGCCTGATGCTCATATAATTTGGATAATGTTTCTTTCATACTTAAGAATTTAACCAGTTTGAGATAATCGTTTTGCCGGAAGGTGTCAAAATACTTTCCGGATGAAATTGTACACCAGTAACGTCGTATACCTTATGACGGACAGCCATGATATTACCCTGATCATCTTCAGCTATTTTTTTCAAGACAGAAGGGAAGTTGCTATTGCTTACTACCCATGAGTGATAACGCCCTGCTTCGATATATTGTGGAAGCCCGGAAAATAGAGAGTCATCCATTGCCAGCTTTATTCTTGTTGCTACTCCATGAAAAACATTCTTTAAAATAATCAACTTTGCACCAAATGCTTCTCCTATGGCCTGATGCCCGAGACAGATGCCTAATATGCTTTTTGAGTGTGCATAATTTTTGATTATTTCAAGCAACAGACCTGCTTCAGATGGAATGCCCGGCCCCGGTGATAATAATATTTTATCATATGCAGCTACTTCTTGTATCGTTATTTGATCGTTTCTTTTCACAATGGGTTCTTTTCCTGTAGTCTGCCTTATAAGCTGTACAAGATTGTATGTAAAGCTGTCGTAATTGTCGATGATGAGTATTCTCATAAAACATTGGCCATTTTTAATGCGTCCCTTAACGCGGCGAGTTTGTTGTTTACCTCTTGTAACTCATTTTCTTCAACAGACGATGCTCCAATACCAGCACCAGCCCGATAGAAAAGAGTATTGGTTTTACTTAGAAACGAGCGAATTAAAATTGCATGATCGAAATCTCCATTGAATCCCCAATAACCGATACTGCCACCATAAAATCCTCTACTGTTTTTTTCATATTGGTCAATTAATTGTAGCGCTCTATATTTTGGAGCACCCGATAATGTGCCTGCCGGAAATGTGTCTGCAACTATTCTTAATTGACTGATATCTTCTATTGGATTCTCTCCAACAACCTCAGAAACAATATGAATAACATGAGAAAAT